>JBGSPT010000008.1:0-6765 GCA_041738475.1 Treponematales bacterium | reverse complement strand
GGGTGAAACCCGCGGCCAGGGAGCTGTCCGCCAGCGCCTCCTCGAGGCGATCGAACCTTCGGGCGGACTCGAAGAGGGGATAGGCCGCCAAGGCGAAGGTCTTTACGGGATCCGGCGGATACTCCGGGCAATCCGCCAGGACCAGGCTCGAAAGCCCCATGGCGGCCATGGCCCGGCATGCGGCGCCCACGTTTCCGGGCTCCCGGGCCCGGCAGAGGACGACGACGAAGTCCGGCGGTGATACCATGAAAGAAGTGTAAACGGTGGACGACGGACAGTAAACGGAGAACGGCTAAGAATTCCGCCTCCATCCCGCGAAGCCGCGGAGACCGCGGCCGCGCTGTCCACCGTCCACTGTTCACCGTCCACCGTCCACCGTATACTTCCCCAATGCGACGGAATGCGAACCTTCCCCTCACCGGCCGCCGGGCTTTCATCCTCGGCGGAACGGGAGGGATAGGCCGCGAAATAGCCCGCGCCCTGGGGGTCCGGGGGGCCCGCCTGGACGTTCACGGGCTGGGGAAGGAAAAACTTGCCGCCGCCCTGTCGGGATTCCGGGAGGAGGGTCTGGAGGCCGAGGGATCGGCCTATCCCCTGGAGTCCCTCGAGGGCGCGCGTCCCCTCCTGGCCCGGGCCGCGGATGCGGACATCCTGGTCGCCGCCTGGGGACCCTTCCTGCAGAAACCCCTCCACGAAACCGGCCCGGAGGAGTGGGAGGCGGCGGCGGTCTTCAACCTGGCCCTGCCGGGAGCCCTGGTATCCTCGGCCCTCCCCGGGATGCGGTCCCGCCGCTGGGGCCGGATCCTTCTGCTCGGAGGCACCCGGACCGACGGGATCCGGGGTTTCCGTACCAACGCGGCCTACGCGGCCGCCAAGACCGGCCTGGGCACCCTGGCCAAGTCGGTGGCCTCGGAATACGCCCGGGACGGGATAGCGGCCCTGGTCCTGTGCCCCGGCTTTGTCCGAACCGAGTACCTGGATCCCGGAAGCCTTCCCGCCCTGGCCGCAAAGACCCCCGCCGGGCGTCTGACGGATCCCCGAGCCCTGGGGGAACTGGCGGCGGATCTGGTATGCGGGGACCCTCCCCTCTGGAACGGTGCCGTCATGACCGCGGACGAGGGGCTGACGGCGTGGTAGAATCATACCCGTATCCCGCGGTTCCGGAAGCATTCGGGATCCTTCATATTTCGTACACGGGGCTATGGATTTTTCGGCCGACAATGCCGAAAATCTAGAAGTCCCGGATTCGCCCGGGGCCGCGGATTTGACAGGAGATTGACTAGTTACTATGATGGACCTACAATACCTGAGAAGGCGTATCCGTCATCTTTGGATCCAAGAGGAGCACCATGAATAATAACGATATCGTTCCGGGATTCGACGACGAAAAGGACGATAGTCTTAAGATACGCCTCCAGAAAGTCGACCCTGTCGAGAACTGCCTCACCCTGTTCCTGACGGGGTATATCGATACCTACAATTCCAATTTCTTCCAGAAGAGGGTCAGCAAGGCGATCGACTCCGGTTTCGTCCGGCTCATCTTCAACTGCGGAGGGCTCAACTACGTCTCGTCGACGGGCATCGGATCCTTTACCGCCTTCCTCAAGTCCGTGAAACCCCGGGGCGGAGACATCGTGCTCCTGGAAATCCAGCCGAAGGTCTACGAGGTCTTCCAGCTCCTCGGATTCTCACAGTTCTTCAATATCAAGGACAACCTGGAAGAGGCCATGGGCTACTTCCGGCAGGGGGATCAGGGCTCGTCCCAGAGCGTCTTCCCCAAGATTTTCTCCTGTCCAATCTGCAACAAGAAGCTTAAGGCGGCCAAGCCGGGCCGCTTCCGGTGTTCCGAATGCAAGACCATCCTGGCTATTGACAATGCGGGGCAGGTTTTCCTAGGCTAGTCCCGCGCCTTGGCCCGCCGGATTCGCCGCCGCGAAGGAGGAACCGATGGCCGGACTCAGCCGAGTTGAAAGCTATCTGATCAGCCTTGAGATCCAGTACGAGGAAATCTCCCCGAGCGCCTGGCTCGTCAACGACGAGACCCGCGGTCTGTCCCAGGTCGTGATCACCCAGGCCGACCCGGTAGTGGCCCTCCGGACCAAGGTCATGCGGGCCCCGAAGGAACGCCGGCTCGAGCTCTTCGAGACCCTCCTCCGGCTGAACGCT
Source organism: Treponematales bacterium (assembly GCA_041738475.1). Taxonomy (GTDB): domain Bacteria; phylum Spirochaetota; class Spirochaetia; order Treponematales; family UBA12059; genus JAAYUR01. The sequence goes on along the minus strand of JBGSPT010000008.1, from coordinate 4,599 downwards.
TCGGATCTCCTGCACGGGGCCTACGCCCTGGAGGGGGACGACATCGTCCTGGTGGACAACCTGGAGCTCGAAACCCTGGACCGCTCCGAGCTGGAAGCCGCCCTCGACGCGGTCGGCTTCGCCCTAGCCCAGCACTACGCCGTCCTCGGTAAATTCCGGGCCTGACGGAAGAGAACAAGGAGGCCCCGATGGGTATCTTCAGCCGATTCAAGACCGTCGTCTCGTCCAATATAAACGACATGATCGCCAAGGCGGAAAACCCCGAAAAGATGCTGAACCAGCTGCTTCTGGATATGAACCAGCAGATGGTGGAGTCGAAAAAATCCGTGGCCATGGCCATCGCGGACGAGAAGAAGATCGAGCGGGAGCTCGCGGAGCAGAAGCGTCAGGCCGACGAGTGGGAGAAGAAGGCCATGCTCGCGGTCCGGGCCGGCCGGGACGACCTGGCCAAGGAAGCCCTCGTGCGCAAGCAGGAGTACGAAGGGTACTTCCTCCAGCTAAAGCCCCAGTGGGAAGCCCAGAAGGCCTCGGTCGACAAGCTCAAGGACAGCCTCCGGCAGCTACAGAACAGGATCGATGAGGCGTCCCGGAAGAAAAACATCCTGATCGCCCGGGCCAAGCGCGCGGAAGCCCAGGAGAAGATCCAGAAAACCCTCACGACCATGTCCGGAAACACCAGCGCCTTCGACACCTTCGACCGTATGGCCAAAAAGGTGGACGAGCTGGAGGCCCGGGCGGAAGCGGCCAAGGAACTCGAGGACCTGTCCAAGGACTCGTCCCTGGAGAAGCAGTTCGCCCAGCTGGAATCCTCCGGCGCCAGCGCGGACCTCCTCCTGGAGGAGTTGAAGGCGAAGATGCTCACCGAGGACGCGGGCACCAAGAACTGAGCCGCCGTGCGGGTCCTGGTGATCGACCCCGGGCTTGGGCATGCCGAAAAGGAGAGGAACCCCGAAGGGCCCCTCTCCTTTTTCTTTTGTTCCGGTTTCGGATCCGCTCCCCCCTGCGACCTTGTCGTCCTTCCGGCGGTACTGCTTCTGGAGGGGCCCGGGGGAGCCGGAGAGGATATTCCCCGGATAGCCTACGGCCCCGTAAGCCTGATGGAGGACGCCTTCGCGGAGGGATGCGTCGACTACCTCCGGGAGCCCTGGACCCTCGAGGAGCTCGAAGCGCGCGCCCTGCGCTTCCGGAAGGTCAAGTTCCGGCTCGGGGACTCTGAATACTCGTACTCCGCCGGACGGCTGGCCGGAGCCGCCGCCTCCGTTCCCCTGCCCGAAGGCGAACGCAGGGCCCTGGAACTCCTTTTGCACAGGCTGGGACGGACCGTTCCCCGGGCTGCGTTCCTCCGGGCCCGGGGCGTCGGAACCGGACCGAAGTCCCGATATCCGGACATGGCGGTCTCCCGGCTCCGGTCCCGACTGGAGACGGCGTCCGGGGATCCGCGGGCGGGCTCATTCCTTGGAGCCGACAGGAACTGCGGGTACCGGCTGGACGGGATACCCTGTGCATAACCTGTTGAGGAATAATTCCTTATTCTACGTCGACCCGGCGGGCAGTATGAAAATGTAGACGATAAAAACCGTGTATTTTTTACCTTTTTACGCTTCTTTATAATTTGTTTTATTAAATATAATTAAATCGAACCACACCGTTAATCTCCAAAATCCTGCGGTACAGACGTGGAGCGGATCCTCCGTGAGGCGTTCCATTCCGGCCCTTTGCCCCCGGAAACCTTGTGGAAAACTTGTGGATTTCTTCCCGGCGAGGAGGGCCTCCGGGTTAACTCCCGACCCGGGGATCGCCAAAATTCGCCGGAACTTGCCAACGGGATAGGGGCGTGTTAGAGTTAGCCCCGATGAAACGTGGGCTTTCCGTCGCGGGCAGATTCCTACTATGGTTCCTCTGCGCAGCCGTCGTGGAAACCCTCGTCCTTGCGGCGGGACCCTTGATGTACGGCGCCTCGGGGACGGACTCCTTCCAGCTGGTATATTGGGCGGGCTATGCGGTGGAATCCCTGCCCTCCGCCGCGGCGATCGCCCTGTTGGGGGCGGGATTCCTGGCCAGCCGGATCCTTCGGCACCGCCTCACCGGGTATATGATCCTCGGAGTCCTGACGGTCTGCATCCTTGCGGGCGGTGTATGGCTGTCCCGGGGCCTTTCGACTCCGCCGGAGCCCTTCCCGGCGGGAAGCGCCGACACCGCCCCCGTGTCCGGGCCTGCCCGGTATTTCGTCCGCGGAGGATCCGAAGATACGGCTGAGGGGATCGTCTACGTCCGGCCCCCCGGCACGGAGCCCCGTCTGGCCTGGGCTGCCTCGGGTACGTACATCCGGGATCGGGCAAGCCTTGTCGCCGATCGGACGAACCTGCCCCTGGCCGGCTCCCGCGCGTCTTCCGCCCCTCCCCCCCTGCCCGGGTTCCGGGAACTTCGTACTTGGTATCTGGAACTCGGCCGGAGGAACCTGCTCGAGGCCTTGGCGGCATCCATCGGGACTGCGGTCCTGATCTGCGGCCTCTGGCCGATGACCCGGATCTTCCGGTGGCCCCTCTTGGGAACCCTGGCCGCCCTTGCGGCCTTCGTTCTCCTGGGCACCATCCACGGGATATTCCGCTCTCCCGCCGCGGCCGAGCTGGCGAACCTCGTGGGGCTTCGGGTTCCCGAAACCCTGTTGGTCGGCATCCTGACCGGGGCCTGCGGCGTCGCGCTGGTCTTCCTCGATTTCGCCCTGTGCGCGCCCTTCTCGGCAACCCGGGGAGTTCGGAGGAATCGTGGCCGTCCGTGACAGCGAGTCCCGTTCCGCCGTGGCGGCGGCCGTCCTGCTTGGATTCTCCGCCGCCTTCGCGGTCGCCCTGGTGGAATTCCGATCCTCCGACATAATCGGACGGTTCGCCCTCCGCTGGGAGCTGGCCCGGGCGGCCTCCCTCCTGGCCGCCTGGATGCCCCCCCTGCTCTTCGCCGCCTGTGCGGCGTCCATGAGCCTCCACAGGGAGCAGGGTCTGCGGTTCTCGGAGCTGCTGCGCCCTGTCCTGGTCCCCGCCCTGGTGCTGGCCCTGCTCTTTTCCGCCCTGGAACTCACGGTCCTGCCCGGGGTACGCCGGGCCCAGACGGTGTACGAATCCCTTTCAGGCCTATTCCGGGACGCCCTTTACGACGCGGAGGCGGCCCTGGGCACCGGAGACCTGGCCCGGGCCCAGGAACGGGTGGCCCTGGGCGGGGCGATCGATTCGACGGAAAACGCCTACAAGCTGCTGAACGAGACGATCCAACGGGCGGTCTTGAGAGCCCAACAGTCCGCGGACGACGGTTCCTCCTCCCGAAGGGTTCCGCCTCCCCCGCCCGCCCCGGACGAAGGAGCTTCCGCCTACGAGTTCTACCAGAGGGCTCTGGGATATTACCGCCGCGGCGACTTTTACAGCGCCCACTGGTACGCCGGAAAATCCCTGATCCTGGATCCTTCCCGCAGGGACGCCCGCAAACTGCAGGCGGACGCATGGGAACGGATCACCTCACAGCCCGCGAATCCCGCGGACAAGGCTCGGGCGGAGTTCCATGAGCGCAAAGCCGCGGCCTACGCCCTGCTCCAGTCGGAAGCCTACCTGGAGGCGTTCCGGGCCTTCACGGACCTGGGCCGGGAAGATCCCGGGGACTCGGACGTCCAACGGTACAGGAAGGAGAGCCTCGACCGCCTGGCCCAGACCGCCTTCTTCGCGGAGGATTTCAGGCGGGCCTTCGCGGGAGGGAGCAAGGGCGGCCTCGCGGTGCGCGTCGTCGAGGACGGGATCGACCATGTCCTGTTCGCGTCCCGGGTCGCCGCAGCCGGCCCCTTCCTGTACATCGAGGAGTTCGAGTACATGTCCGCGGGTGCGGAGGGGCCGCTCCAGCACGTCCGGGCTCCCTACGCGCGGTTGCGGGGCCTGACGGGGACGGAATCGGAGCGCCCCGGAAAGGACGCTCCTCCCCCGGCCAGCGCCGTCTCGCTCCGCATGGTCGAACGCGGGGCTCCCGGCCAGGCGTCCCAACCCAGGTACCTGAAGGGATCGGCGGTCCCTCCGGACCAGACCGTGCTGGTCCTGCCCATGGATTTCGAGGCCCTTTCCATTCTTTTGGATCTCCAGGACCGGGCGGAACGTGTACCCTTCCTCCGGCTGGCCGCGGGGGCTCGAATCGCCCCGGACTACGGGATCGATCCCTCGCCCTACCGGATGGAGACGGCCCTGCGCATCTCCATTCCCGTGATGCTCATGACCCTGGTTCTCCTGGGCACCGCCCTGGGAGCCCGGTTCCGGCGCGACGAGGAACCCGGCCGCATCCGGATGATCCTGACCCTGCCCTTCCTGGCGTTCCTGTCCTCCATTCCCCTGGCCGCCGCCAACCGGGCCGGCCACTATCTCCTGACCCGCCTCTTTGCCGACCTGCCTTCCCCCGGCGCCTTGACCGTCTGGGCCGCATTCCTGGCCGCCCTGCTGGCACTGTCACTCTTGGCCGTAGGCAGGCTCGGAGTGCATGCGCCCGACTGAGGCCGCGCGGGCGGCCTCACCGGCCCTCCTGGGAGCCCTCGCCGGGGGCGCCCTTGCGGGGATCTACGGCGTGCCCGCCGGAGCC
>JBGSPT010000432.1:0-9603 GCA_041738475.1 Treponematales bacterium | reverse complement strand
GGCCTACACCGCCGCCGCCGAGGCCTTCGGCCGGGAGATAGCACGGCGGGGCCTGCGCCTTGTCTACGGGGGCGGGGACTCCGGGGTCATGGGCGCCGTGGCCCGCTCGGCCTTTTCCGCGGGCGCCGAGGTGGTCGGAATCATTCCACGGAAGCTCCACGCCCTGGTGGCGGAGGCGGACCTCACGGAGCTGATCGTGGTGGAGGACATGCGGGAGCGGAAGGCCCGGATGCACGACCTGTCCGACGCCTTCGCGGCCCTTCCCGGGGGCATCGGCACCCTGGAGGAGTTCTTCGAGGCCTGGACCTGGCGGGCCCTGGGCTACCACGCCAAGCCCGTGGGCATCCTGGAGGTGGCCGGCTTCTGGGAGCCCCTCCGCACCTTTCTGGAGGGTGTGGTCGAAGCGGGTTTTCTGGGCCGGGAGCACCTTTCGGACCTGGTGATCCGCGCCGATCCGGGTGAGCTCCTTGCCGCACTGGATAGTCTGCCTCCGCTGTCGGTTCATAAGAAGCCCGAGCGGGGGAAATGAGGTCGGGCCAATATCTCTAATATATTAATTCTTTTCCTGGAAAGACTCTATTCGAGTTCGGCCCTTGAAATGCCCTCTTTCTGTGGTATTCTTTACTATCATTGCCAGTTCCGCAGCATAGAATCGTTCTTTTATGGAGGCCCCCCATGCGGCGGTCGCGGTTTCTCGTTTTCCTCATCGCCCTGATCGCGGTCCTCCCCGCGGTATCCCAAACCGGCGACTTCAATCTTTCCGTCGCGCCCACCTTCGCCATCCCGATCGGTCCCGTGATCGACGGGGACCTCCAGATGTACGGCATCGGCGGCGGGGCGACCTTGAGGGGAGATTTCGTCCCCGGCTTCGCCCGTTTCCTTTACGGCCGGGCTTCCCTGGACTTCGACCTCCTGCCCCTGAACGGGGCCGGCGACGCGTTGACCCTCCTGGCCGGCGGCGGGAGCCTGGGGCTCAACCTCAGCCCGTCCCCTCGGCTTTCCATCCGGGCCGGCGGCGGCGGCGGGATCTACATGGCCATGTCCGGCTTGGGCACCGTGCGTAATCCCTATCTGGAGGGAGGTGCGGAGCTGTCCGTGCGGATGAGTCCATCCATGGCCATCAGCCTGGGCGGCCGCTACCTGCACCTCATCACCCCCACGGGCCCCCTTTACCAAGGCATCGCGGCCCAGATCGGAATCTCCTACGACCTTGCGGGAGCCCGGAAGGGAACGGAGATCCGGCTGGAACACAAGATCAACCCCATCTTCCCCCTCTTCTATTCCTACTACGACAAGAATCCCGCCGGGGAGCTCTCTATTTCCAACGGCGAATCCACCCCCTATGAGAAGGTCAAGGTCTCCTTCTACGCCAAGCAGTACATGGACGGTCCCCGGCTCTGCGCGGACCTCGGAACCCTGAAGGGCGGGGAGACCAAGCCGGCCCCGGTCTTCGCCCTCTTCAACGATTCGATCTTCCGGGTGACCGAGGGCACCAAGGCCGCCGGGGAAGTCATCGTCGAGTACTTCTACCTGGGCAAGGAGAAGAAGGTCTCCTTCCCTGTGACCGTCCAGGTCCAGAACCGGAACGCCATGACCTGGGACGACGACCGCAAGGCCGCCGCCTTCGTGACCGCCAAGGACCCCCTGGTCCTGGGTTTCGGTAAGAACGTGGCCTCCACGGTCCGGTACGAAGGCGCCCCCCCGGTGTCCGAGGATTTCCGGATCGCCTTCGCCCTGTTCCAGGCCCTGACCACCTACAACCTCGGCTACGCCGTGGACCCCAAGACCCCCTACACCGCCCTGTCGGAGAAGCAGGACACGGTGGACTTCCTACAGTTCCCCAACCAGACCCTGGCCTACCGGGCCGGGGACTGCGACGACATCTCGGTGCTGTACGCCGCCCTCCTGGAGTCCGTGGGCGTGCCCGCGGCCCTGGTGACCACCCCGGGTCACATCTACGTGGCCTTCGATCCGGGCCTGCCCCCGGACAGCGCGGGCCGGCTCTTCGCGGCCAAGGGCGAGCTGATCTTCCGGGACGGCCGGGCCTGGGTGCCCGTGGAGGTGACCCTGGTCAAGGACGGCTTCGTCCGGGCCTGGCGGACCGGAGCCCAGCAGTGGCGGGAGGCCGAGGCCGCCGGCAAGGCGGGCTTCTACCCCATCCGGGAGGCCTGGGGCACCTACGAGCCTGTGGGCTTCGTGGAGGGGGGTGTCGCGGTTTCCCTGCCTCCCCCGGAGCGGATCGTGGAAGGCTACCGCAAGGAAATGGCCAAATTCCTGGACGCCCAGGTCGGTCCCCGGATCGCTGCCATCCAGGCAGAGGACCGGGCGGCCAAGAGGACCGCGGACCAGACGGCCAACCGGGTGGGAGTGGTCTATGCCCAGTTCGGCCTCCTGGACAAGGCGGCGGAGCAGTTCCAGGTGGCCTCCCGAAAGGGCACCTACGCCCCTGCGGTGACCAACCTGGGCAACGTCCTCTACCTCCAGGGTGACATGAAGGCCGCCCTCAGGCAGTACGAGAAGGCCATGGCTCTGGCTCCCGCCTCGGCGGCGGCCCTAGCCGGCGCCGCCCGGGCCCTCTACGCCCTGGACGACACCAAGCGCATGAACGAAGTGATCGCCAAGCTCAAGACCGTGAACCCCGAACTGGCGGCCAAGATCGACCTGACAGGCGGGTCCGTGACCACGGCCCGCGCCTCGGAAGCGGTATCCCGGGAGGTGGGAGCATGGGACGAATGAGGATCCGACATTTAGCGGCCGCGGCCGTCCTGGCCGCTGCGGTCCTGGCTCTTGCGACCTGCTCCAATCCCGTGGACCTGGTTGAGGCCGCCACCGTCGAGGTGATGAAGGCGAACGACAGGTATCTGGAGGTGGTGGATTTCGGACCGGCTAACAACGCCACGGACGTAAGCCCCAGCGCCTCCGTCTGGATCGAGTTCGACCGGGATCTGGACGTTTCCACGGTGACCACATCCACGATCGAGATCACCCCGGTGGTTACATGGACTTCCGATTTCAATACCGCCAGCAACACCCTGACGATCCAGCCGACCTTTCCCGGCAATGCCGTGACGGAATACACCGTCGCTCTCAAGACGGGGCTGAAGGGGGCGGACGGTCGGGATCTCATGGAAGAGCGGTCCTGGTCCTTCGAGGTCAAGGAGGGCCCCTCCGGATCGGTCAGCATCAACGGGGGCGCGACCTACTCGACCAGTACGACGGGGAATACGTTGAATTTCTCCGTCAACACCGTTGCCCAATGGTATCGGTACAGCCTGAGCTCCGCGACCTTGTCGAGCGCAACGTGGACGGATATACCCACGTACCCGACCTTCGCGGTGACGAACGTCAGCCTGCCGAGCCAGGGCACCAATACGGTCTACGTGCAGTTCTGGGATAACGATACGGAATTCACGAGCCTCGTGTCTCCTATTAACGACTCGATTTTCGTGGATTCCATCCTTCCGAACCCACCGACCGTATCGGGCACCACTCCCACCACCTCCCTGAAGCCGACCTGGACCTGGTCCAGCGGAGGAGGGGGCGGCAACGCCAACTACCGGTATAATTTGAACGGCGGGGCCTGGAGTTCCACGACGACGAGCACCAGCTACACTCCGGGCAGCAACCTCGCCCTCGGCAACCATACCCTCAATGTTCAGGAAAGGGATACGGCGGGGAACTGGTCTGCAAGCGGTTCGAAAGCAATCGCCGTAGCCCCGATTCCCCCGACCAACGTATCCGCCACGGACGACACAAGCACGTCCTACGTGACGGTATCCTGGACAGCATCCTCCGGCGCGACCGCATATTACGTATACCGCGATACGGCCTATAACGGCTCGTATACCACGTACCTCGGGAATACGGCCTCGGTCTCGTACAATGACACTTCGGCCACCCCCGGCACGGTCTATTACTACAAAGTTAAGGCGTACGCCAACAGTGTCTACAGCGATTTCTCAAGCTACAACTCCGGCGTCCGGAAGATGTCCGTGCCGGCATCCCTGACCGCCACGGACAATACCGACACGGCCCAGGTCGCCCTGTCGTGGTCCGCCGTCACGAACGCCCAGCGGTACTACATATACCGCGCCACCAGTCCGACAGGTACCTATTCCTACGTCACCTACGTCACCGGAACGAGCTACAACGATATCGGGGCCACGCCCGGAGTCCAGTATTACTACGAGGTACGGTCGTACGCGAACGGGTATTACAGCGATTACAGCGGCTACAATGCTGGCATGCGGCGGATGTCGGCTCCGACTACCGTCTCCGCGACGGCCGGGACTTCAAGCACGGGCATCACCGTGTCCTGGAGCAGCGTGGCCGGAGCCGTCGGGTACCGCGTATACTACGATACCAACTCCACGGGCTCGTACACGAACTATTTCACGACGACTTCGACCTCCTATACGGACACCACCCATACCTCTACAAGTACGATGTATTATTACAAGGTCGCCGCGTACGGATCGGCGGGAACGTCGTACATCGGCGACAAGTCCACCGCCTATGGCTCCGGCTACCGGGGCTTGCCGGCGCCGTCGAGCATCAGCGCCACGGACGGGACCGGAAACGGATCGGGAGGCAACTACGTCCGCATCGCCTGGACCGCCGTCACGGGAGCGGAGGGATACTACGTCTACAGGGCGACAACCTATAACGGGGCGTACTCCTACATAAATTCCACGACGACCAACCTGTACCTCGACTACGCGGCACCGTACGGGACGACGTATTACTTCAAGGTTCGCGCCTATGACGTGAGCGGGACTTTTGTGGGCTGCTGGAGTTCCTACAACAGCGGTTGGCGTTGGGACATGAACAACTCGACCCAGCTGCAGGGGTGGTGGACATTCGACAATACCTGGTATGACGCGTATTCGCCCTATGCGGATTTCACCCCCGCGGCCAGCACGGCGGACCCGTCCTTCTCCACGGGCAAGGTGATCGGAACCCATTCGGTCTACCTGGACGGCAACGACATCGCGACCTCCAGCGGCTACACGTTCATGTCTGCGGACCGCAAGAGCGTCTCCGTGGCCTTCTGGGTATACGCGAGGCAGAACTACAGCTCGATCACCCATATCATGATGTGTGACGATTTCAGCTTCAGCCAGAGGGACAACAACTACCTCTCCTTCGCCATCAGCCTGCCGAGCACGAACTCGGTGAAGGTCCCGGTTACCCTCAACACCTGGACTCATATCGTCGGAACCTACGACGGCAGCACAATACGGATCTACAAGAGTGGAAGTCTCTACACCAGCGTGGCCTGGGCCGGAACCGTCAGTACGCCGAGTCCCCATCGCTATCTCACTATTGGAGGCTGGACGAGCGGCGTGTGGTACGGGAACATGGACGATCTGAGGATATACAACCGGGTGCTGACGTCGACGGAGATTTACGCGCTAGCCGGCTTCAGGTAACCGTTCCCGGTTTCTCTTGATGATCCGAACGGCCCGGGGATCCTCCCCGGGCCGTTGTTTTTCCCGCATTTCCCGCGCCGGACCCTGCAGTCCCGAGGGTATCGTGATATCATTAGATAGTAGCCGATTCCGAGTTCTGAACCGCCTAGATCCATGAAATTCCACGGGTACCCGGAGGAATCGCTCCATGAAACCAACTTCCCGTATCTGGCTCATGATCCCTTTGGTCATCCTTGTATCGAGCCTCCCTCTTTCGGGCCAGGATGCCGACCCCGAGCTTTCCCCGGATCGCGGAGCCGGACGGTTCAGCCTGGTCGTGCGTCCCGATGTCGGAATGCCCGTCGGGGCCGACGCCGACCTGTACGGTATGTCCTTCGGCAGTACCATATCGGCCTCCTGGCATCCGACGTTTTTCCCGATGGGCTCCCTGGGTCTCGGAGCTTCCTACGCCTTTCTCCCGACGAAGGTTCCCGGATTCAGCCTTTCCGCGGGCGCCGTGACGACCCAGATCGGGATGCGCTTCCCGATCAGCCGCTCCCTGTCCGTGCGGGGGATCGCGGAGCTCGGGTATTTTGGGGCATCCGAGAACGGGGGCGGCGGCACCTCGGCGTTCAATCCGTTCTTCTCCGGCGGCGCGGCCCTGGGAATGGCGTTCGCGAAATCCCTTGAAGCGGAGGCGGGTGCATCGTACCGGTCCTGGTACGGGCTTTGGAACGGCGTGTCCGTCAACCTCGGGATTTCCCTTCACCTCGGGGGCCGTTCGGCGGACCCGCGGATTCCGCCGGGTTTCGCGCCTATCCGGTACGAAGGCCGGGGGCTGGGGTTTGTCGGCATACAACTCGACTCGGTGTTCCCGGTTTTCTACAAGTATTACGACGATCATACGTTCGGACGAATCCTGGTGCACAACTTCGAGACCGCTCCGGCGACGGACATCAAGGCGACGATCAACGTGAAGCGGTACATGGACGAGGCGAAACCAGCGGGCGCCCCCGTACGGGTGGCCCCGGGAGCGACCGCCCTGATCGAACTGTACGGGCTTTTCACGGACGCGATCCTGGATATCGTAGAGATCACCAAGCTTCCCGTCTCCGTGGTCCTCGAATACACCCAGTACGGACAAAAATTCCGGGACGAGTACGTCGGTACCCTGGAGGTTCGGGACAGGAACGGGATCATCTGGGACGACGATCGCAAGGCGGCCGCGTTCATCAGCTCCAAGGATCCCGAGGCCCTCGCGTGGTCCAAGAGCGTCGCCGCCACAGTCCGGGACTTGATTAACCCCGCGGTCAACTTCAACCTTCAAGCCGCCATGGCGGTGCACGAAGCCCTGCGTACCCAGAAATTCTCCTACGTGAAGGACCCTACGTCGGCTCTGGAGAGCCAGAACCGGAAAGTAGTGGACTCGATCCAATTCCCGAGACAGACCCTGGGATATAGGGCGGGGAAATGCTCGGATCTCACCGTCCTGTACTGTTCCTTCCTCGAGTCCGTCGGAGTCGCCACCGCACTTCTCACGACTCCCGGCCATATCCTCATGGCCGTCGACCTTGAGATGGACCCCGAGGAGGTCCCCAAGGTCTTCGCGCGGCCCGGCGACCTGATCGTCCGGGACGGGAAGGTCTGGCTTCCGATCGAGACGACGGACCGGAAAGGCGGTTTTTCCACAGTCTGGCAGACCGGCGCCCGGGAATGGAGGGAAGCGGAATCCAAAAAGGCCGCCGGATTTTTTCCCGTCCACGAGGCATGGAAGGAATACCAGCCCGTCGTGTACGAGGCGGGCGGCAAGCCCGCCCCCCTGCCGGACGCCCGCGCGGTCTCCGCGGGATTCCGAAGCGAGCTGAGCGCATATATCGGCGTGGAGTTGGGTCCCCGGGTAGCCGCGATCGAAAACGAGATCGGAAGAAAGGGGGCGACGCCCCAGCTTCGGAACCGGCTCGGGGTCCTGTACGCCCGGTACGGACAGTGGAGCAAGGCCGAGGACCAGTTCATGTCCGCACTGAAGGACGGCAAGGACTACCAGCCCGCGCTGTTCAACATGGCGAACCTTCAGTACCTTCGCGGGAAGTACACGGAGGCGATCATCCTCTACGGGCGCGTCCTGAAAGCCGCGCCGTCCAACACCCAGGCCCTGTTGTCGATAGCCCGGGCCAACGTCGCGCTCGGGCGTTACGCGGACGCGATTTCAGCGTACGACAAGCTGAAGAAGTCCGATCCAACCCTTGCTGCGCAGTTCGCGTATCTGGAGACGGCGCAGAAGGAGGGGACCCGGGCGGCGGAAGCGGATTCGAAGAAGGGGTACGTACTATGGCAAGAGTGAGAGAGATATCGGTCCGGTTCCTTCCGGCTCTCGCGGCGGTCCTGGCCTTGTCGGCCTGCGACCCGATACTGGACCTTAAGACTCTCGTGGAGGAACGGGTCACCTTGTCGAAGGTTTCCCTGGTCCTCTACGACGGCGGCACGGTCATAGGGCCCGGGGATACCGTGACCTGGCCGGACACCATTTTCGGGGATCCGGCTCCCAAGACCCTCACCCTCACGAACACCGGCACCTCGAACGTGACCCTGACGGGCCCGAATGTCGTGTCGATCACCGGCGGCGCGGGGGCGGCTTCCTACGGCGGCATAGTCCAGCCCGTCACCCTAACCTTGACCCCCGGATCGTCCACGACATTCTCCGCGACCTTTACCCCCGCCACCCCGGACAGCGACTTCGTCTGCGATTTCGTGATCAACTCGAACGACGGATTGAATCCCGCCTACGTGTTCCACGGGACGGGGCACGGGACGCAATTTCACGGGAACAAAGCAATCGTAACGAGTCCAACGACTTACTACAGCAACCCGCAGATAGCTATAGACAGTTCAACGAATCCTGCCACCATCTATGTTTCATACCTGGATTCCGCAATCAGGCTGGTTAAATCTACGGATGGGGGTAAGACCTGGAGCAGTCCGAGTCAGATAAACGCAACCGCATATCAACATTCTCTGGCCGCCGCGAACGGTAATGTCCATTGCTTCTTCATGGATACCTCAACGAGTCCATATACGTTGACATACAGGAAATTGCAGAATGGATATATAAACTGGTCCTCCGTGAGGACGTATTCCGCTAACACGAGCTATTATGGAATGATAAACTCTTCAGTTGTTTCTGCGAACGGCTATGTATATCTCGTATTCCATGACACCACAAATAGCAAACTCCAAGTTGCACGAAGTATGGATCTGGAACCAATGAACATGTCGTTTACGGCTTATGATGTGACGGGGGGGAGTACGGGAAAAACTGGAGGATTTTACCCTTCTCTGAGATTCATCGGAACTACAGCATACCTCTCGTATTTAGATTCCAAGATCGTGATGCTCGCTTATTCCTCCAGTCTCTCCTCTTGGACGTATAAAACAATCTATACGGATCCCACTTACAATATGGGTGCTAATGCATTGGCGGTCAGCGGAACTAATGGATCGATCTTGTACGCCTATAACAGCAATGCTCTGAACCGTTCTGGTTCCACGACTCTCGGCGGCTCGAATACGTGGAGTTCCGGTGCCGCAATTGCAGGAGAGAACTGCAACCTTTCGTCAAACCTCCCGTTGGTTTATTCAGGAACATCACTATACTCGATATATTACCAGTATGGCGGTACAAGTGGTATTCGTTTTGCAAAGAGTAGCGATAATGGAACGACTTGGTCTCAGCAATGGCTAGATACGTCTGTCGGAACCTCGGGTGCCTTTAGTGCCTTAGCTGTAGTCGGATCGACTATCTATGCCGTCTATAATACCCCTTCAAGCCATCCGAATAACTACTCCATCACCTTGAAAAAATCCCTGGACGGCGGAGCCACCTGGTAAGCACAGTGGCTGTCTTGAAGGCGGCCGCCCCCTGAGGGCGGCCGTTTTTTTGGGCTGCCGAATCCTCCCGCCTTCCATGCTACAATCCCCAGAAGCCCGCGGGGCGCGACGCGCCGGCCGGTGTCATGGGGGCCGTCCCTCCGGGACGGGCCCGGCCCCCCCCGGAGCCTTCACAATCTTCGTAACACCAGGAGCAAGCCATGGACTTCCTATCCTCCCTCTTCTCCCTTTCCGGCAGGACCGCCCTGGTCACCGGCTCCAGCCGGGGCCTTGGTTTCGTCCTTGCCCGGGGCCTGGCGCGGGCGGG
>JBGSPT010000418.1:0-3223 GCA_041738475.1 Treponematales bacterium | reverse complement strand
TCCCAGGACGTTGGCGATCTCGTGGGGGTCCGCGACCACCGCGGTGGTACCCCGGGGAACCACCAGGCGGGCGTACTCCGAGGGAGCCAGGAGGGAGGACTCGATGTGGACGTGGGCGTCCACCAGGCCGGGCACCAGGACGCGGCCGTCCAGGTCCACCTCGGTGCGGGCGGAGAGCCCGTCCCCGACGCCGACCACGAAGCCCTTGTGCACCGAGACCGTGAGCCCCGGACGCACCTCCCCGCGGAAGAGATCCGCCACGGAGCAGTTGACGAAGTTCACGTCGCAGGGAATGAGCCCTCTGGCCGCGTCGATCTGCTCCTTGGACACCATGGCGTACCTCCGGGTTTCGGAAATCGTACAGACCATTCTATACCGCACCACCGCCCCGCGCAAACCGGCAGGCCGGTTTCGGAAAAAGTGTTGCGCGCCCGCCGACTACGTCGTACACTGTCCCGTTGAGACCGCCGGACCCAGGTCCGGCGGCGAAAAACAGGAGGAAGAAGTGGAGAAATTCTTCAAGCTCAAGGAGCACGGCACCACCGTGCGCACGGAAGTGATGGCGGGCATCACGACCTTCATGACCATGGCGTACATCCTGGCCGTGAACCCCGGCATCCTTTCCGCCGCGGGCATGCCCGCGGGCGGGGTCTTCACCGCTACGGCCCTGGCGTCCCTGATCGCCACCCTCTGCATGGCCCTGCTGGCGAACCTGCCCATCGCCCTGGCCCCGGGCATGGGGCTCAACGCCTTCTTCGCCTTCGCCGTTGTCCTCGGGATGGGCTATTCCTGGCAGCTGGCCCTGACCGCGGTGTTCGTGGAGGGCCTGATCTTCATCCTGATGTCCCTCTTCAACATCCGGGAGGCCATCGTCCGCTCGATCCCGGCGAACATCAAGAGCGCCGTCTCCGTAGGCATCGGCCTTTTTATCGCCTTCATCGGCCTGCAGAACGCCGGCCTCGTGGTGAACAACGACGCCACCCTCGTGGGCTTGGGCGACGTCACCAAGGGAGCCCCCCTCCTGGCCCTCATAGGCCTTGTGATCATGGGTGTGCTTCTTATCTTCAAGGTCAAGGGCGCCCTGCTCATCGGCATCCTGGCCACCACGATCATCGGCATTCCCTTCGGCGTGACCGTGATCCCCAAGGGCTGGAATCCGGTCTCCGCCCCGGCGGCGCCTCTGTTGTTCCAGTTCCAGTTCGACAAACTCTTCACCCTGGACTTCATCATCGTCCTGTTTACCTTCCTGTTCGTGGACATCTTCGACACCATCGGAACCCTGGTCGGCGTGACCACCCAGGCGGGGCTCATCAGCAAGAAGGGCGAGATTCCCCGGGTCAAGCAGGCACTGCTTTCCGACGCCGTCGGAACCGTAGCCGGCGCCTGCCTCGGCACCTCCACGGTCACCTCCTACATCGAGAGCGCCGCGGGCGTGGCGGAGGGCGGACGCACGGGACTGACCTCCCTGACCACGGCCGTCCTCTTCGGAGTGGCCCTGTTCCTGTCTCCCCTCTTCCTCCTGGTGCCCGGCGCGGCCACTGCCCCGGCCCTGATCCTCGTCGGCCTGTTCATGCTCTCCCCGGTCAAGGACATAGAGCTCGGAGACTTCTCCGAGGCCATCCCGGCCTTCATCACGATGATCTTCATGCCCCTGACCTACAGCATCGCCGAAGGCCTGGTGTTCGGTATCCTGGCCTACATCCTCCTGAAGCTTTGCACAGGCAAGGCCAAGGAGATCCCCGTGGTCACCTGGATCGTCGGAGCCTTCTTCGTCCTCAAGCACCTAGTCTAGCCTGAAACGGCGCGGGCGGATTCATCCGCCCGCGCTCTCCCGCGACCGGAGGTTCAGATGCGGCAAGGGTTCCCGTTCCCGTCCGTCCCTATCGCGGCCCTGGCGATACTGTTCGCCGCGGCGCATTCCTGGGCGCAAACCGACGTACGGGTGCCGGACTGGATGGTCTACGTCGAGGGCGGTACCTTCCTCCAGGGTTCCCCGGAATCCGAGTCCGGCCGCTCCTTCGACGAGGGGCCCCGCCGGGAGGTGACCCTTTCCCCGTTCCTGCTGGCCAAGCGGGAGCTGACCTTCGACGAATACGACGAATACTGTTCCGCCTCCGGGAAGCCCCGGCCGGACGACAAGGCCTGGGGCCGCTGGTCCAGGCCGGCGATTCACGTCACCTGGCGGGACGCGGTGGAGTATTGCAACTGGCGGTCCAGGAAGGACGGCCTCACGCCCGCATATTCCCTGAGCGGCGACGCGGTGACCTGCGACTGGACCGCGGACGGGTACCGCCTGCCCACCGAGGCGGAGTGGGAGTACGCGGCCCGGGGCGGAAAGAAAGCCCGGGGGCTTCCGTATCCCGGCGGGAGCGATCCGGAGGTCCTTGCCTGGTTTTCCCTCAATTCCGGAAACCGGTCCCATCCCGCGGGCGGCAAGGCAGCGAACGAGCTCGGCCTTTTCGACATGGCCGGGAACGTCTGGGAATGGTGCTGGGACTGGTATGCGGGGTATCCCTCCGGCAGGGTCTCGGATCCCCGGGGACCCGAGGGGGCCGCCCTTAAGGTCGTCCGGGGCGGGGCCTATTTCAACGTGGTCTCCAACCTCCGGCCCGCCAAGCGCTGGTTCGTGGATCCCGCCTACAAATTCGATTACCTGGGTTTCCGCCTGGCGAGGTCCCTGCCGCCCAAATAATAGGGGCTTCCGAAAAGGACGAGACAGGATATACAGGATTTGATAAGGATGAACAGGATGGAAAAATAGAGAGAAGGTGAGTACATACTCCCTTCTTCAATATCCTTCATCCTGTACATCCTTCTTCATCTTGTTCATCCTGTCTCGTATTCCAAAAAAAAACGCCGCCCGGCAAAGGCGGCGCATTCAAGTCTGCCGTCCGCGTTATAAAGTCCGCTGGACGGTGGTCTTGGAGACGTAGGCCTCCGCGCAGTCCGGCATGGCACGGACACGGTCCCGCCAGCCGATCGCTTCCTTTTCCGAAGTATAGGGCCCGATGCGCACCCGGTAGTGGGTTGTGCCGTCGACCTCCTTCAAGGTGATCACCGAGGATAGACCCTGCCGGGAAAGTTCCGCCTGGAGGCTTTCCGCCCGGGACCTGCTGGTGGGGCTGGACGCCTGGATCCACCACTCCGTGACCGTCACGGTCTTGGGCTTGGGCGCGGGCGGTTTGGCCGCCGGGGCCTTGGCCGCGGGGGTCGGGGAGGAGGG
>JBGSPT010000330.1:0-2205 GCA_041738475.1 Treponematales bacterium | reverse complement strand
AATCCGACCGGCTGATGACGCAGAAGCTGACGCTCCTCCCCCGGGGAGAGGGCGATGAAGCCCGCGGGGCGGAAGACCCGGGTGGCCACCTTGCTGACGGTCTTGGATCCCGCAAGGGCGAGAACCGGCCGGAGTCCCGTCGCGGAAAATATTTCCGCCCGGATCTTCTGGGACACATCCTCCGCGGGACCGTAGAGCCGGGAAGTTCCTGCCAAGTCCGCGAAGACGTGGCCGCCCCCCGCCGCCTCCACCCGGGGGCTGTAGGCGCGGCAGATACGGCCGAGGGCTACGTTCGCGGAGGCATAGATGTCGGCCCGCGGCTCTCGCGTTATGAGGCCCGTCAGTACCCCGAGCGCCTGGGCCAGGAGCATTCCCCGCCGCACCCCCTCGCAGTGGGCTTCCCGCGAAAGGTCCAGGACCACGGCGCGGGGAGCGGATCGGGCGGCGATCACGAAGGGACGCCCCCGGAGTGTCGGATCGAGGTTTTCCTCCAGGGCGGCCATGAACCCGACGGAGTTCACGTGAAGGACGGTTCCCGACCCCATGGAGAGCCCCTAGAGAAGGCCGGAGGAGGCCGCCAGCCGGGCGAGGCAAAGTGCGTTGGCGGCCGCGTTCCCCCGACGGTGGTTGTTGAAGTAGACCCGGATCTTCTTGGCCTGGGAGCCGAGGGATCCGAGGCGGGGCAGCCAGGAGGAGAGTTCATCCGGATCGTAGAGGTACTCGTACCGGGTTCCCGCGTCCCCCGTCCACCAGGCCGCCGCGTTCCGGCCGTGGAACCGGACGTAGGCGAGCTCCCCCGTGACCAGATCCGCGACCGGGGGAAGCCCCGGCAGGCGCGGGGCGTCGAGGATGCACAGTCCCACGTTCCGCTCCCGAAGGGCCTCGATCACCCGGACGCCGTACCACTCCGCGTTGCGGAGCTCCACGACCAGGGGCATTCCCGCGAGCTCGTCCAGGAGGCGGGCGAGGTACACCCTCTCGCCGGGTGAATAATGAAAGGAGGAAGGGAACTCGAGCAGAACCGCCGCCAAACGGCCCGCCCGGATCAGGGGGCCGAGTCCCGTACGGAACTCGCGGGCCACGGCGGGAAGCGTTCCGGCATCCCTCTCATGGGTAAGGGAGCGGTACGCCTTGACAGAAAAATCGACGGGCCGCCGGAGACGACCCAGCATACCCTCGAAGACCTCGGGCCGGGGCTGTCCGTAGTAGGTGTAGTTTATCTCGAGGGTATCGAACTGCTCGCTGTAGAAGCCGAGGAAGTCCCTGCGGGCAAGATCCGGAGGATAGAAGCTTCCCTTCCACTCCGGATAGTCGTATCCCGAGGTACCTATGCGCAGATCCAGGCCCGGGCCTTGAGTCTCCATTCCTATTATATACTATACATCTGTATAGTTTTCAAGGGCAAAACCATCCCCTCCGACCCGCCCCATTTGCCGGGCCGGCCGCTCGTGGAGTATTGTATATCGTACCTGCCGGGGACTCCACCCGGCCGCAGGGTAAGGAAGGCAAGCATGGTACGACATGAGGACGACGTCCGGACCGTCGATATGGTCGGGGACGGGATCGTCGGCGTGACGAAGCGTATCGTAATCGGTCCCGAGGACGGCTACGACGGTTACTTCCGGGTGTTCACCGTCCAGCCCGGAGGGAAGAGCCCGTATCACGCCCATGACTGGTTTCACGCAAACAATATTCTTGAGGGAGCGGGCTCGGTGGTGATCGAGGGGGTCGAGCACACGGTCCGGGCGGGATCGGTCGCATACATCGAAGGCGGCAGGAAGCACAACTTCGTCAACACGGGCAACGTGCCCCTCAAATTCATCTGCCTGGTTCCCCGGGAGGGCGACACGTATTGAGGGCGCGCACCCGCCCGTTCGACTCCCTTTCGCTCGTCTCCGTCCTAGCGGCTCGCTCCAGGCCGCCTCAGAACCTCTCGGCGCCTCCTGCGCCTCGCGCTCGCTAGCTCGCCACGGTTCTTCGGTTCGACTCCCTTTCGCTCAAAAAAAGAAGACCCGCCGGAGGCGGGCCTTCTTGGATAGCGCCGAAAGGGAGTCGAACCTCCAGGCCTCGCCCTCCTGGCTCGGCCTTACGGTCCGGGGCGGGTGCTGGCGGGCGCCATCCATGCCACCCTTCCGCCGCTGTTGCGGCGCGCACCCGCCCGTTCGACTCCCCTTCGCTCCAAAAAAAGAAGGCCCGCCGTAGGCG
>JBGSPT010000322.1:0-6383 GCA_041738475.1 Treponematales bacterium | reverse complement strand
GGTCCAAGACGCCTACGCCCTGCGCTGTGTGCCCCAGGTCCACGGGGCCAGCCGGGACGCCGTCGCCTATGTGGAGGGCGTGGTATCCCGGGAGCTCAACGCCGCCACGGACAACCCCCTCATCTTCCCGGACGGCACGGGCTACGGGGACATCCTTTCGGGGGGCAATTTCCACGGCCAGCCCGTGGCCCTGGCCATGGACTTTCTGGCCATCGCCCTGGCGGAACTGGCCAACCTCTCGGAGCGGAGGACCGAGCGCCTTGTGAACCCGTCCCTGTCCAACGGGCTTCCGGCCTTCCTGGTAAAGGAGGGAGGGGTAAACTCGGGATTCATGATCCTCCAGTACGTAGCCGCGGCCCTGGTAAGCGAGAACAAGGTCCTGGCCCACCCGGCCAGCGTGGACTCGATCCCCTCCAGCGCCAACCAGGAGGACCACGTCTCCATGGGCACCATCGCCGCCCGGAAGGCCCGGTCCGTGCTCGGAAACCTCCAGCAGGTCCTGGGGATCGAGTGGCTGGCGGCATGCCAGGCCGTGGACCTCCTGGGCGGTGCGGACAGGCTCTCCCCGGCCACCCGGGAGCTCTACGACAAACTACGCGGAGAAATCCCCTTCGTGGACCGGGACCGGGTGATGTACCCGGACCTGGAAAAGGCCCGGAGACTGGTGGACGGTGGACAGTGGACAGTGAGCGGATAGAATCGCCGACGGCGGCTAAGGCCAACGCCTCGACTTGAAATAACTACGAGATCATCGTATCACTCCCGACCACTGTTCACCGACCACGGTCCACCGCCCACGGTCCACCGACCACCGTCCACACCCATAATTGATATCCCCGCCTTCGACAGGGTATGATATACGGGGCTTCGGCGCGCCGACTGCCGGCCCCGGAAAGTCCCCGATCCCCCAGGGAGGCCCCCATGCCGGTAAAACGTGATTTCGGACTCAGGCTCGACCGTACGTCTTCCCAGGAACGCGGCCGACTCATGGCCTACATCAACATCAAGCTGGCCAGCCTGGGCCTTCCCGTGTATTCCCGGGAGGGCACGGCTTTCGTGGAGCTGGCCCGTGAGCTGATCGAGAACTACCGGGAAAAGGACCGCCTCCTCACCGGCTACCTCCCCCCGGCGGACCAGAGGATCCAGGCCTTCCTGTCCGACTACCTGGCCGACACGGGACTGCAGGAAATCCCACGGCTCCCGTCGAACACCCTGACCCTGGACCGGTACGGTATGGCCCGGGAGCTGTCCCTCCCCCCCGAAGCCTCCTCGTACTCCTCCCCGACTCTGACGTCCTACAGGATCCGGAACGGGATCCTCCACAATCCCGCCAACGACCGGCGGACCACCGAGGGGGTCTTCCACGTGGCCGACGGGGGCCTGCCGGTGCCCCCGGACAAGAAGGCGGTGCCCAAGGCGGTCTTCGGCCGAATCCTGGCCGCCGCCATCAATCCCCCCGAGGACCTGCTCACCGTCCCCTTCACGGCCCAGGAAGCACGGCCGGGACGCACCTTCCTCTCCCTCCTGCTCCGCCCGGTGGTCCAGCCCGAAGTGCCCGGGGTCTGCCCGGAGCGCTCCATGGAGATCCGGTTCTTCGCCCCGGGTTCTCTGGCGGCCAACCTGGACTTCATTGAGAGTATCTTCGGAAATTCCGGGGATCCCTACATCGCGGAAAATGACGCGGCCCTGGACCCCATCCACTGGACCGGCCACACGGGCTGCATCCTGTTAGCCACCCATCTGACGGGTCTCAAGAAACGGGACCTGGGCCTTCCCCGATGGGACGACGCGTCCGAGCGCCAGCGCCGGGACGGGATGGCCTGGAAGGAGCCGGAGGAGCTGTACAACGGGGGCAAACCCTTCAAGATCTGCGCCCGGGACGAGCGGGGCGTGATCGTCACCATCATCGCGGATAACTACTTCGGGTACTCCAAGAAGGAGGTGAAGACCCAGATCTCCTTCTCCTCCAACCTCCTGGGCATGACCGAAGAGGAGCACGCCGGGGGCGCCCTGGTCTTTCCGACCTACAACCTGGGTACCCGGTTCGTGCCGGACGCCAATCTCAAGGCCCGGGGCCACAACTTCGACGAGGTGGTTAGCCTGCTCAAGGATCATCTGGAAGAACACCCCGACGGCTTCGCCCGGGACCGCACCTTCCCGAACATCGTCTACCTCCCGGAGAACGCGGAGATCTCCCTGGAGGATCAGAGGGCCCGCTGGACCCGGGACGGCCGGGAGTATTCCCTGCGCATCCTGCCCCACGAGGTCTACGTCCACCCGACGGGCTACAAGATCGGAATGAACCGCCACGCGGGTTCCGGAGCCTGGCGCCTGGTCGGCACCCTTGCCACGGGTCTCCTATGCCACAAACCCTGCACGGTCTCCGGGGGCGGCAAGTCCGAGATCTCCAAGAGCATCTGGGACGCCATCGAGTACTTCCCCTTCATCATCGGGGACTACGAGGCGGACATGGCCCAGGTGCAGGATATCCTGGACCGGGACTACTCCGGCCGCTTCCGGGCCACCAAGGAAAAGCACCGGCCCGACGACCGGAAGGTGCTTTCCATGGCCCGCTCCCTGGGCAGCGTGATCAAGCTCCTGTCTCCCTCGTCCCTGTACACCGACGAATACAACGACTGGCTCAAGACCATCCCCGAACGGATCAAGGCCCTAGTTTTCCTGGTCAAGCGCTTCTACATGCCCGACTGGGGCGAGGACTGGGCCAAGCATTTCACGGTGGACACGGTGAACGGGACAGCCGGCAACATCCTCAAGTTCGAGGGACGCCCGGTCCTGGGCTCCTACCTCCGGGTCGGCTATTCCCAGGACGGCCGCCGAAGGATCTTCAAGCTCCGCCAGGACTTCCTTCCCGCGGAAAAGGTCCAGTGGGAGGACGACATCACCGCCAGCATCGTCCTGCCCAAGGCCGCCCTTCCGGACCTCCCGGGAGCTTCGCCGGGGGTTTCGGTCAAGTTCTGCAAGAACGCTGAGGCCCGGTTCTTCCAGCGTCCCGACGACGCGGTCATCCGGGGCTACGACAAGCAGGCGGAGAAGGACATGGCCCGGGGGGACAACTTCATCTCCAACTTCGAGCCCCTCTCCCGATCCAAAGCCCACGCCATGATCGAAAAGACCATCGAGTTCTCCTCCTACACCGAGCCCATGCGGCGCTTCATCGAGGATGCGGAGAAAGACGACGACTTCGACTGGTTCGTGGCCAGCGACCAGCCCCGAATGGTGGACGGGAAACCCTCCAAGAATCCCCGGTACCTCCAGCTGGATCCGAACCACATCGAACCCTGCAAACGGTACCTGGCGGACCTGGGGCACCGGCTCTACTTCCGCATCCCCGAGGATCGGCCCGTCCTCCATCCTGTGGGTGCCGCCCTTCCCGGCCGCCGCAACAACCCAGCGGACCCGGTCGGCAAGATCCGGCCTCTGGCGGTCTACGGTCCGATCCACTACCAGGAGCTCCCGGAGCTCTTCATGGACTTCGTATGCTCCCTGACCGGAAAGAGCCCGTCCACCACGGGGGCCGGCAGCGAAGGGGCCCTGACCAAGGGGCCCTTCAACGCCCTGGTCCCGACCGCGGACCTGAACGCCGCCCTCCTCTCGTACATCCTGACCGGCTACGGCGGATTCTCCAGCGCCGCGGGCCACATAGGGGGCACCTACAAGGTAAACCACGACGTCTCCCTCCTGGTACCCGAGCTCTGGTCCCGGATGGATCCCGAGGAGAAGGATCCCGAATACCTCATCGCCAACGGTTACCTGGAGAAGGTGGAGGACTTCGACTATCAGGGCCGCCGGATCCCCGTAAGCCGCCTGGGATACCGGATCACCTCCCTCTTCGCCACAACCTTTCTGGGCCGGATCTTCGACACCCCCAGCTCGGTCTTCCCCGAGGACTTCCTCAAGCCCGAACTCCAGGACCTTGCCGAGTTCGTGGACGGGGTCGAGAACATAGCCGAGGCCCAGGCCAAGGTGGCCCGGGACTACCTGGCGGACGGGAGCGTGGAGGCGGCCATCCCGCCCCTCGCGGCCATTCTGCACGTCATGGCCGAGGGGACCTGGAACGGCAAGACCCTGGACGACCCGGAGGTACGCAGGCTCTTCGACCGGGAGGCAGTCCTGGCCTCGGATTGGTACCGGGAGCGATTGGAGCGCTACCGGGACAAGCAGGTCGCCTTCATGGAACGGTCCATCATCGAAATACGCAAGGCCAAGACCGACCAGCGGTTCACGGATCCCGCCTTCGCCCCGCGGCTGGACAAGATCCTCAAGGCCGCGGAGAAGGAACTGCGGTCCGTGCTGGACCCCGCCTTCGTGGAGGGCCTGGCAGGAACCCTGGGCGCGGATCCCCTGTTCACGGGCCGCAAGCCCGTACCCAGGAAGTGAGAACCCCCATGGAGGGGAATCTATTCCTGCGGGACATCGCGGAGCTGGCTACCCCGACCGGTATCGCGGCCCGCCGGGGTCCGGACATGGCGTCGGTCCGGGTCGTGCCCGACGCGGCGGTCCTGATCCGGGACGGCACGATCGCCTGGGCGGGAAGCGCCTCGGATGCGCCCGAGGTCCCCGAAGGAACTACCGTCCTCTCCGCGGGCTGGGGGACCGTGGTCCCGGGTTTCGTGGACTCCCACACCCACTTCGTCTTCGCCGGGGACCGCTCCGAAGAGTTCACCTGGCGGGCCGGGGGCCTGCCCTACATGGAGATCCACCGCCGGGGCGGGGGAATCCGGAAATCCATGGACGCCACCCGGGCCGCCTCCCGGGACGAGCTGGCCGCGATCGGCCGGAAACGGCTATCCGTCATGCTCTCCCTGGGGATCACCACCGTGGAGGGCAAGAGCGGCTACGGCATGGACCTGGCCACGGAGCTGCGACAGCTCGAGGCCATGGACGCGCTGTCCCGGGAACAGCCCGTCCGGATCGTACCCACCTTCCTGGGCCCCCACTCGACCCCGCCGGAGTACGCGGACCGTCCCTCGGACTACATGGACGCGGTGATCCGGGACATGCTCCCCGCGGTCAGGGCCCAGGGCATCGCACGGTTCTGCGACGTCTTCTGCGAGAAAGGGGTCTTCGAGCTGGCCGATTCCCGGCGCTATCTCGAGGCGGCCCGGGACGCCGGTTTCGCTCTCAAGGTCCACGCGGACGAGATCGAGCGGATCGGCGGGGCGGCCCTGGCGGCCGAGCTGGGCGCGGCCAGCGCGGACCACCTCCTCAAGTGCGTGCCCTCGGACTACGAGGCCCTGGCCCGGTCCTCCACGGTGGCGACCTGTCTGCCCCTGACGGCCTTCGTCCTGCGGGAGCCCTACGCGGACGCCCGGGGCATGATCGATGCGGGGTGCGCGGTGGCCCTGGCCAGCGATCTCAACCCCGGGTCCTGCTACAGCCAGTCCATCCCCCTGATCTTCGCCCTGGCGGTCCTCTACATGCGCCTGTCCGTGGACGAGGCCCTTTGCGCCTTGACCCTGAACGGGGCCGCGGCCCTGGGCCTGGCCGGCGAGGTGGGCTCCATCGAGCCGGGCAAGCGGGGGGACCTGGTCATCCTGGACGCCCCCTCCCGGGCCTACCTTGCCTACCACTCCGGCATGAACCTCGTGAAGGCCACGGTGATCGGGGGACGGGTGGAGTACCGAACCGGGCCCTGAGTCTTTCGCCTGCCGGGTCCGGACGGTGACGGCGCCTAGAGCTTGATCTTGGACAGGTGCTTGTACGCCAGGATGAGCTCGTACCGCATGGCGCCCTCGCCCCGGACGGGGCACTCCGTCGCCTCCTCGATGCGCTCCAGCCTCTGCCGCAGGGTGTGCCGGTGGATCCCGAGCCGCTCCGCGGTGCGCCCCGCGTTGCGGTCCATTTCGAAGTATGTCTCCAGGGTAGGAAGCAGCTCGCTGCCGTGACAGGCGTCCCAGTCCCTCAGCCGGTTCAGGGTGTCCCGGGAAAAGGTCAGGAGCAGGTCCGGGCGGCCGTCGCCGATGAAAGCCTTGTAGAGGTACAGGTTCTCGTAGAACGAGACGTGCCCGGGGCCGAACAGCGCCATGCCCAGCACAGCCGCCTCCCGGGCCTTCGGCGCGTATTCGGCGGCCTGGGACGATGCGGGAAAGGCCTCGCTCACACCGATCGCCCACCGGTGACTCCGGGCGGCATCCCGGAGGGAGGATCGGAGCTCCCCGGAACTCAGGGACTCCGAAACCCGGAGAACCAGGCAGTTCTCCCCGGATGAGCCTTCCCTGAGCCTGCGGATCTCGACGCCGCCGGGAAGGATCCGTTCCAGGATGGCCCCGACCTCCTCCGAAACGGCGCCTCCGGCCTTGGATCGGACGGATACGACCCGGAACCGGCAGGATTCATCCGAGGCCGGCGGCACCGCTCCCCGC
>JBGSPT010000290.1:0-6181 GCA_041738475.1 Treponematales bacterium | reverse complement strand
GCGGGGATCGACTTTGCCGCGCCCACTGGAACCCCGGTCAACGCGGCGGGCCGGGGCCGGGTCGTCCTGGCCGCGGACCGGGAGGTAACGGGCAAGACGGTGGTCCTGGAGCACCTGCCCGGGGTCTACACCATCTACATGCACCTGGACGCCCTTTCCGCCGCCGCCGGAGCCGTACTGGAACGGGGAGCGGTCCTGGGAACCGTCGGCTCCACGGGACTGGCCACAGGTCCCCACCTGCATTGGGAGCTCCGGGTCAAGGGCGTGGCCTGCGACCCGGAAACCCCGGCTTTCCTGGAGTTTCCTGGGAAGGCCTTGGAACCATAGATCCGACAGGATCAACAAGATAAGAAAAGATGTACAAGATATATACTAAAATAATTACTCCATCTTGTTCATCCGTCTTTATCTTGTACATCTTGTTGGATCCATGCGGCAAACGCCGCGGCTCGCGGACCTTGACCTTCCCGGACCGGGCCGGTACAATCTCCGCATTCTACAAGGAAGGGAGGTGATTCCCACGAGCCAGATCATCGTAGACGACAGCGAGCCCCTCGAGAAGGCCATCAAGCGCTTCAAGCGCATGGTCGAGAAGGAAGGCATCATCCGCGAATGGAAGAAGCGGGAGTTTTTCGAAAAGCCCTCCCTCATCAAGAACCGCAAGCAGAAGGCCCTCCAGCGCAAGCTGATGAAGAAGACGCGCAAGTCCCGGGACGGCAAGTACTGATCCGGGATCCGGAAACGGCCTTGCATCCATAGGCACGCGAACACGGCCTTGAGGGTACGCCTTCAAGGCCGTTTTCTTTGGCCCCGCGGTTCGGACCGGAAGTCCGGCCCCGCGGGCAGGGAGGTTGAGAATGAAAAAACCCAAAGTGCTCCTAGTGGTCCTGGCATCCGGGATCCTGACCCTGGCGGCCTGTGCGGCCTCCGAGGGAAACCCTCCCCTCCGGACTGAGCGCCTGAGCATAGGCCCCGCGGAAGTAACGGCGGAGATCGCCCGGACTCCCCGGGAACGGGAGCTGGGCCTCATGTTCCGAAAGGAATTGGCGGACGGCAAGGGCATGCTCTTCGTCTTCGACGCGGACGAACGCCTCTCCTTCTGGATGAAGAACACCCTGGTTCCCCTTTCCATAGCCTACATCTCATCGGACGGGACCATCCGGGAGATCCTGGACATGGAACCCCGGTCCCTGGCCCCGGTGCCCTCCCAGTACTCGGTCAGGTACGCCCTGGAAGTCCCGCAGGGCTGGTTTTCCCGGGCCGGGGTCCGGGTCGGGGACCGGGTGATCCTGCCGGACTCGGTCCGGACCCGCTAGGCCGGGGAGGTTTGACCCCGGGGGCTTCCGTTCGTACTATGTAGGTAAAGCGCCGTATTCCGCAGGGTGGGAAGAAGCTGGTGCGGAAGAAAACCCGGCGCCGGAGGGAGTAGATGCTGGAAATCGTGACCCTGGGCAGGGAGGTCCTGACCCGGACCGCAGAGCCCGTGAAGGATATAGACGATAAAATCCGGTCCCTGGCCCTGGAGATGCTCCAGGCCATGCGGATCGGCAAGGGAATCGGCCTGGCCGCCCCCCAGGTGGACCTGGGGCTCCGGCTCTTCGTGACGGAAGTGGAGGACCGGCCCCGGGTCTTCATCAACCCCGAGATCCTGCTGACGTCCCAGGAGCAGGCGGACCTGGAGGAGGGCTGTCTGTCCATCCCCGGGGTCTACGCCAAGCTCAAGCGTCCCGCGGCGGTCCGCATCCAGGCCTGGAACGAGCGCGGCCGCCCCTTCAACCTGGACGCCGAGGGCCTGGAAGCCCGGGTCATCCTCCACGAACTGGACCACCTGAACGGGGTGCTCTTCGTGGACCGGCTCTCGGATCCCGCGCGAAAGCGCGTCCTGGCCCAGTACGAACGCCGGATCCGGATGTGAGGCGCCCTTGAGAGTACTGTTCGCCGGAAGCCCCGAGATAGCCGTGCCCGCCCTGGCGGCGGTGGTCCGGGACCACGACGTCGTGGGGGTGCTGACCAACCCGGAAGCGGCCAAGGGCCGGGGCCTCCGCGCGGTCCGGACCCCCGTGGCCGAGGCGTCGGCGGACCTTATCCCGGATACACCGATCCTGGCCTTCGAGCGGCTGGGCTCCGAGGCCCGCGAGGCAGCGGCAGCCTTGAAGCCGGAAATTCTGGTGAGCTTCGCCTACGGCCGGATCTTCGGGCCCAAGTTCCTGGCCCTTTTCCCCCGGGGGGGCGTGAACGTCCACCCGTCTCTCCTGCCCCGGTACCGGGGCTGCGCCCCCATCCCCTGGGCCATCCTGAACCGCGATCCCGAGACGGGTATCACGGTCCAGCGCCTGGCCCTCGAGATGGACCGCGGCGCGGTCCTGGCCCGGGAAACCGTGCCCCTCACGGGCAGGGAGACCACCGAAAGCCTGTCCGACCTGATGGCCGAGCGAGGCGCGGATCTCCTGGCCTCGGTGCTTCAGCGGATCGAGCGAGGCGAGGCCTCCGAGGAGGAGCAGGACGAAGCCCAGGCGACCTACTGTTCCCTGCTGAAGAAGGAGGACGGCCGCGTGGACTGGGAAGCGCCAGCGCCGGACATCGACGCCCGGATCCGGGCTTTCCACCCCTGGCCGGGAGCCTACACGGAGCTCCGGGGCCTGCGGGTGAACCTCCTGGAGTCCGAGCCCTTCCCGGAGAGCATCCTCGATGCCGGCGGCAACGGCTCCGCCGTCCGACGGCCGCCCGGAACCGTGGTCGCCCTAGACAAGTCTCGGGGAATAATGGTACAAACGGGGAACGGCCTCCTGGCCCTGCGGCGCCTCCAGCTCCAGACGAAAAAATCATTGCCGTTCCGAGAGTTCTCGAACGGAGTGAGAGATATCGTGGGGGCTCGTTTCCACTGACATCCGGTACCGTGCGGGGCCGAGGGTCGAATCCTCGAATCCGGGACCGAGCATGAAACTGCCGTTCGACATCAAACGACTCGAAGAACTGGACCCCCTGGCACGAAAATTCACCCTGCTCGCCCTGGTGGGCCTCATCGTCCTCATGACGGTCTCCGGCCTCATCGCCTTCTTCCTGGCTCTCCAGGGGGCCGAGCAGACCATGGTTCCCGACGTCACGGACCTGGAGCTGACCACGGCGCTCATCAAGCTCCAGGAGAAGGAGCTGTACCCCCGGATCGCCATGAGGTTCTCCTCGAACCCGACGGATCGGGGCCGCATCCTGGAGCAGAAACCCCCGGCGGGCACCATCGTCAAGGCCGGCCGCCGCATCCACCTGACCGTCAGCCGGGGTCCCGCGGTCAACCAGGTCGAAAACTACGTCGGGCAGACCTTGGACGAGGTCAAGATACACCTGCAAACACTGTTCTCCTCAACCCGGCCCCTGCTTTCCATCCGGGAACCGCCGGTCTACATCTTCGACCGGGCCCCCGCTGGGACTATCCTGGAGCAGAAGCCGGTTCCGGGAACGGAGATCGCGGGCCTCACGGAACTGGTCTTCGTGGTCAGCCGCGGACCGGAGCAGGCCCGTGTGCGGGTTCCGGACATGCTGGGCCTGTCCATCCCCGAGGCGATCCAAGAAATCGAGGAATCCGGGGCGGCCTTCGCCTTCTCCATGCGGGCTCCTGAAGGCCGTGAGCGCCCGGGCGTCGTGGTCTCCCAGATGCCCGCCCCGGGATCCCTGGTGGCTCCGGACGCCCCGGTTTCCGTCCTGGTTTCCCGGCCCGCTCCGGAACGGGGCATGGTCGCGGGTCTTCTGGAGGAGACTCTCTCGGTCTTCCCCTACCTGCTCAAGGTGACCCTCACGGCCCAGTACCCCACCGGGGAAAAGGTCGTCCTGCTTACCGCCCAGCATCCCGGCGGTCCCTTCTCGGTGCCCTACCTGGTCCCGGACAACACGGTGCTCATCCTGAGCGCGGCCAACCGGGAACTCCTGCGCCGGGAGGTGAGGTCCGAATGAGCCCGGCCTTGCCGAGGGGTACCGCGGCTTACCCGGACGGAAAGTCCGCCCTTGCCGGCCTTCCGCCCCGCCGCCGGGCAGCCTCCCGTGAGCCGAAGCTTGCGGTGGAATTCGTCCGCTTCGTCCTGTTCGACGTGGGCCGGGCGATCGACCTCAAGAAGGCGGCGTCGGTCCTTCCGGGGCGCACGGATTCCAGGGCGGTAAAGCGCAGGAACACCCCCGCGTCCCTCACTCTTCCCAGGACCCTCTGCGTATCCCTGGAAAAGGACGCCTTCGGATCCCCCTCCCCCGCCGCCTACGAGGGCGCGGAGGCCACGGCCAAACTCTTCGACGAGGGGGTCATCTCCCTGTCCGTCCGGATCCGCCTGAACGCCGGGCTCTCGGAGCTCCACTCCCTGGAGCGCAGGACCTTCCTCTTGGGCGGCAAGAATTGCACGGTGGACCAGTTCGTGGAGGAACGGTTCCGGGAGCTCCACGAGCGCCTGGGACCGGCGATCGTCCGGGAGGATACTTCCGACGCACCCTGCGAACGGGAAGACTACACCGCATACTGCGTTTCCGACTGGGGCCGGGGTAGCCCGGACGCCTTCGTGGCCCGACACGGCCGCGTCCTGGCCTCCCTCCTGGAGGGCGAGCCGGAGCCCCAGGATCTGCACGATCACCAGGTGCGCAAGTCCCTGGCCAATCCCTTCTCCTACGGCGCCGAGGACCTGGCCATCTTCGACCTGGACCACTGCATAATCATGGACCGCTCCCGGGATTGGGAGGACATACTCCTGATCGCGGAGCACGCCAACTATCAGCTCCTGGAGCTCCGGGTCCTGGACCGTCTTTTGGACCATTGGCTGGAGGACGCGGAAAAGGACCTGCGGGCCTTCTACGCGAAAAGTCGGGGCCGGAGGGGGCGCAAGGCCCGGATCCGGGCCCTGCCCGCCAAGTTCGCCCGCCTCCAGGGGCTCCGTCTGGAAGCCCTCTTCATCCTGGAAAACCTGGAGAATTCCGCCAAGATCATCGGCGACTACTTTCTGGGCCAGATATACGTCCACCTGGGCCGCGTCTTCAGCGTGGAGGGCTGGACCCGGAGCGTGGAGCGCCGCCTGGAAGCCCTGCAGAACATCTACGAGATCGTCAAGAGCGACAAGAACGAGAGGACCATGCTTGTCCTGGAGATCATTTTCATCGTCGTCTGCATCGCCTTCCCGATCCTGCAGATCCTCCAGGTCATGCTCTCGCCCTAGCGGTTCCCGGCCCTTCGCGGTACAATCCCCCCATGGACCCGACCGACCGAGCGGAACTCAACGCCCGCCTGGAGCTTCTCACCGACTGGCTCTCCCTGGGCTGCCGAAGGGATCGGCCCGAACCGGTGTTCGAGACTCCCCCGCCCCCGGATGCCGGTTCCCGGAAGTCCCCGGGGCCGGAATGGCTGGACGATCCCTTCATCCCGGAGACCCTGGAGCATATCGAGAACGAGGTGCACCGCTGCGCCAAGTGCCGGCTGGCCCAAAACCGGAGGTACGCGGCCTTCGGGGAGGGGATCCTGAATCCCCCCGTCCTGGTCGTGGGCGAGGGCCCCGGGGAGGAGGAGGACAAGCAGGGACGGCCCTTCGTGGGACCCGCGGGAAAACTCCTGGACAAGATGCTGGCCGCGGTGGATTTGGACAGGTCCCGAAACTGCTATATCACCAACATCGTGAAGTGCCGCCCCCCCATGAACCGGGATCCCGCCCCGGACGAACGGGAGACCTGCATGCCCTACCTAGAGCGCCAGATCCGCTTCCTCCAGCCCCGGGTCATCCTGGCCCTGGGCAGGACCGCCGCCCAGACCCTGCTCAAGACCGAACGGGGCGTGGCGGCCCTCCGGGGTTCCTTCCACGACCGCCGGGGGGTACCGATCCTGGTCACCTACCATCCCAGCGCCATCCTTCGTGACGAGACCCTGAAACGCCCCGCCTGGGAAGACCTCAAGCGGCTCCGGGCCTTCCTGGACGGCGGCCAGGCGACGTGAACCCGGAAAGCCCGGATCCCGAAAACTCCGCTGCGGGAAGCGAGCCCTTCCTGGAGGTGGTCTTCCCCATACCACTGGACAGGGCCTTCACCTACCGCCGCACCCCGGGCCTGCCAGCCCGGGTGGGCTGCCGAGTGGAGGCCCTGTTCGGAACCCGGAAGGCCGTGGGCTGGGTGGTCGGCGATGCCCGGACCCTGCCCGAGGGCCTCGAGGAGGGGGCGGTCCGGCCCG
>JBGSPT010000283.1:0-15713 GCA_041738475.1 Treponematales bacterium | reverse complement strand
CGCCGCGGGGGCGGCTTCTCCTTCCGCGAGGATGACGGCCACCGGGGTTCCCACGGGGACCACGTCCCCGGCCCGGGCGGTCACGTTCGCGAGGATCCCGTCCGCCTGGGCTTCCACGGGCAGGACCGCCTTGTCGTTCTCCACGCTGAACAGGAGGTCGCCCTTCCGGACGGAGTCCCCCTCCTCCTTGGACCATTCCGTGAGGAGCCCCTCCGTCATGGTCAGCCCCAGCTGGGGCATGAGCACCTGGAAGGCCATGCTACGCCTCCCTGTGGAGGACCCGAAGGACCGCCCGCTCGATGTCCGACTGGTTGGCCGCGACGTACTTCTCAAGGGGCGGGCTGAAGGGGATGGGAACGTCTCGGGCTCCGACCCGGGCCACCGGGGCGTCCAGGTGATAGAAGGCCTCTGCCTGGACCCGGGCGGCGATCTCGGCGCCCAGACCTCCGTTCACGACCCCTTCGTGGACCACCACGCAGCGATGGGTCTTGCTTACGGATGCCAGGATCGTCGCGGTATCCATGGGCTTCAGGGTCAGGAGGTCCACGATCTCCACGGAAATCCCCCGGGACTCCAGGGTCCGGGCGACCTCCTCGCACTTCTGGACCATGAGGGAGTAGGTGACGATCGTCACGTCCGTGCCGGGGCGGCGTATTTCCGCCTTCCCGAGGGGGGTCAGGTACTCGCCCTCGGGTACGGGGCCCTTCTGGGGGTAGAGGACCTTGTGCTCGAAGAAGATGACCGGGTCGTCCTGACGGATCGACGATTTCAGGAGCCCCTTGGCGGTGGCGGGGCTGGACGGGGCCACCAGGATCAGGCCGGGCACGTTCATCAGCCAGCCCTCCACGGACTGACTGTGCTGGGCCGCCGCCTGGTTGATGATCCCGTCCGGGGCGCGGACCACCAGGGGGATGTTGGCCTGGCCGCCGAACATGTAGCGGTTCTTGGCGATCTGGTTGACGAGCTCGTCGTAGGCCACGGAGATGAAGTCCGCGAAGTGCATGTCCGCCACGGGCCGGGTACCGGTGAGGGCCGCGCCCAGGGCCGCGCCGATGATGGCGGTCTCGCTGATGGGCACGTCCCGGATCCGGCCCCCGAATTCCTCGGGCAGGCCCTTGAACTGGCCGAAGATCCCGCCCTGCCGGACGATGTCCTCGCCGTACACGAAGACCGTGGGGTCCCGGCGCATCTCCTCCTTCATGGCCTCCAATGTCGCGTCGCTGAAAGAAAGGGTTCTCATCGTACAGCCTCCGGGAATTCGCTGGGGGAGAAGGAGAAGAGGTCGTCCATGGCGTCCTCGGGATCCGGGAGGGGGCTGGACTCGGCGAAGGCCACGGCCTCGTCGATCTCCCGCTCCGCCTCGGCGCGCAGGGCCGATAGGGTCGCCTCGTCGGCGGCCTTCTTCCCGGCCAGGAAGGCGAAGTAGCGCTCGATGGGATCGTTCTCCCTCTGCTGGGCCTGGACCTCCTCCCGGGTCCGGTACTTTTCCGGGTCTCCGACGTAGTGTCCCTTGATCCGATAGGTCAGGCACTCCAGGATGGCGGGCCCCTTGCCCTTCCGGGCGTTCTCGATCAGGGAGGAGGCGGCGTCGTAGACCTCCACGACGTTGTTGCCGTCCACGGTGTAGCCCTCGATCCCGTAGCCCTTGGCCCGGTCCGCCACCCGGGCGGAGGAGAGGTGGTACCCCGTGGGGGTGGTGGAGGCGTACTGGTTGTTCTCGTTGACGAAGAGGACCGGGAGCTTCCAGATGGAGGCAAGGTTCAGGGCTTCGTGGAAGGTCCCCCGGTTGGACGCCCCGTCCCCGAAGAAGCAGACCGCCACCTGGTCGGTCTTCTTGATCTGGGCGGAGATGCCCGCCCCTACGGCGATGTTGTACCCGCCGCCCACGACTCCGTTGGCTCCCAGCATCCCCACCGAGAAATCGGCGATGTGCATGGAGCCGCCCTTGCCCTTGCAGAATCCGGTCTTCTTGCCGAAGAGTTCGGCCATCATGCGCTTTGTATCCGCGCCCTTGGCCAGGACGTGGCCGTGGCCCCGGTGGGTGGAGGTGATCCAGTCGTCCTTGCGGAGGTTGGCCATGACACCCGCGGCGATGGCTTCCTCCCCGATGTACAGGTGCACGAACCCGGGGATCTTCTTGTTCATGAACAGCATCTCCGCCCGGGTCTCGAAGGCTCGTATCCGAACCATGGTGCGCAGGAGTCCGACCTTGTCCGGGGCCGGGAGCTCCGCGAAACGGTTCGGGAATTCTTTGATTCTTGACGGCATTTCGCTCCTCCTGCTTCCATTACTGCAATAACCGTGCCGAAAAATAATATTCCCCGTTTTTTTATTTATCTTCGGCGCAAGGACTTATCCCGGCCTGGGACGGCTTCTTTCCGGTTGCCTGTTCCAGAATGTTGCACTATACTGCGGTTTACTGTCACGGAATGGAGCATCCAATATGATACAGTGGACCCACACCAGCCGAGTCGTGGACGTGGACCTGAAAGTGGACGGAGCGGACCTGTTCAAGAGTTCCCCCGCCACCATCATGAAGACCATCATCGACTCCATCTCCGACGGGATCATCATCCTGGACAAGTCCGGCACCGTCCTGTACATGAACCAGGAGGGTGCCCGGATCCTGGGATTGAACCAGGAGGCGGTGATCGGAAAGAACGTGTCCGACATAGTGGATTTCCGTCCCGTGATCCTGGAAGTCCTGGAAAGCGGCAAGGGCTATATCGAGAAGGAGTTCATCATCCACAGCCCCAGCCGGGGCCAGCTCCACTTCATCAAGTCCGCGGTCATCCTCCACGACAAGGGGGGGAACATGATCGGGGTCATCGACACCTTCCGGCAGGTGGAGAAGGTCCACACCATGATCGCCCGGATGACCGGGGCCAAGGCCAAATTCACCTTCCAGGACATAGTGGGCGAGGATTCCGGATTCCGGGAGGCGGTCAACCTCTCCCGGATGGCGGCCCAGAGCCGGGCCAACGTCCTGATCGAGGGGGAGAGCGGAACCGGCAAGGAGATGTTCGCCCACGCCATCCACCACGCCAGCGACCGGAGCGGAGGCCCCCTCATCATCGTGAACTGCGCCGCCCTGCCCCGGTCCCTGGTGGAGAGCGAGCTTTTCGGCTACGAGTCCGGATCCTTCACGGGAGCCCGGAAGGAGGGCTTCGCGGGTAAATTCGAACAGGCCAACATGGGGACCCTCTTCCTGGACGAGATCGGGGAGCTCCCCCTGGACATGCAGGCCAAGCTCCTGCGGGTCCTCCAGGACCGGACCTTCTCCCGGATCGGGGGCAACAAGAGCATCACCGTGGACACCCGGGTGATCGCGGCGACGAACAAGAACCTTCTATCCGAAATCCGTAACAACGCCTTCCGGGAGGACCTGTACTATCGGCTGAACGTGGTGAATATCCATTTCCCCAGCCTCCGGGAACGGCCAGGGGATATCGCCCTTCTGGCATCCCACTTCGCCCAGAAGAGCGCCGCATACTACGGCAAGCCGGTCTACGAGATAGACCCCGAGGTCCTGCGCCTCTTCCGGGGCTACCCCTGGCCCGGGAACGTCCGGGAGCTGGAGAACGTGATCGAGAGGGCCATGATCGTGGCCAAGGGCCGCCGTATCACCCCCGCGGACCTGCCGCCCCACATCGCGGCCATGGAGTGCTCCCCTGTCGGCCTGCCAGCCGCCTGCCGGGATCAGGAGGTCCAGAATCTGGAGCGGGTGGAGAGGGACGAGATCCATCGAGCCCTGCGGGTCTGCGAGGGCAACGTCTCCTCCTGCGCCAAGCTCCTAGGCATCAGCCGGAACACCCTGTACCGGAAGATGAAGCGTTATGAACTTTAACGCGTAGCCAGATGATGATCTTTCTGGAATCAACCACGGCAAGCACCGAGCGATACCAGAGAATGAAAAGTCTCGACAGGATGAACAGGATCAGGAACGGATAGACAGGAAAGGCCAAATATCCTTCTTTCGGTCCCATCCTGTTCATCGTTTTTAATCTTGTACATCCTGTCCGTCCTATGGTTTCAAGCCCGGACCGTCTCCGTGTCCTCTGTGCTCTCCGTGGTGAGATCCTAAAAATTCGGCCGGTCCCGAGGGACCGGCCGTTACGTATCCTGTGAGCTCCGTTACGGAATGTACAGCCCCGAGGCCAAAGGAAGCCAGAGGGAAAGCTGGGGGATCAGGATCAGGAAGATCAGGGCCAAAACCGCGGAAAGCACCATCGGGATGACGAACTTCACCATCCGGTCGTCGATATTGCTGCCGATCAGGTTGGCGGTGACGTAGAGGTTGACCGCCACGGGCGGGGTGATCTGGCCGATGGCCAGGGCCACCACGAAGACGATCCCGAAGTACAGGGGGTCGATGCCCAAGGCCAGCAGGGCGGGCAGGATGATGGGCATGAAGACGTAGGTGATAGAGATCGCGTCCAGGAACATGCCGGCGATCAGGATCACCACGCTGGAGAGGAAGACGAAGACCAGGGGGTTGCTCGTGAGGCTGGACACCAGGTTTGCCGCCGCGTCGATCACCCCCAGGGTCGAGGCCGCCCAGGTGAAGATTCCCGCCATGGACACCACGAACATGACAACCGCCGAACCCTGGACCGTGTCGATCAGGGCCTTCATGAGGACGTCCAGGTTGATGGTCTTGTAGATGAACAGGCCCACGAAGAGGGCGTAGAAGACCCCCATGATGGCGGATTCGGTGGGGGTCGCGATTCCCGCGTAGATGGAACCCAGAATGATGACCGGGGCCAGGAGGGCCCAGAAGGATTCCAGGAAGGCTTTCAGGATCTCCTTGGGGGTACCCGTAGCCTCGGAGCCCCGGAACCCGTGTTTACGGGCGCCCAGGTACACGGAAATGATCAGGAAGAGGCCCACCACGATGCCCGGGAGGATGCCGCCCAGGAAGAGGGCACCAACGGACACGTTTGTAAGGTTGCCGTATACGATGAAGGCGATGGAGGGCGGTATTATTATGGACAGTCCCGCCCCGGCCGCGATTGTGGATGCCGCGTAGTACTTGTCGTAGCCCTGCTTGATCATGGGGGCGATGAAGACCATGCCCAGGGCCGCGGCCGTTGCCGGGCCGGAGCCGGAGACGGCGCCCCAGAAGATGCAGGTGATGACCCCTGCGATCGCAAGCCCCCCGGTCCGCTTCCCGGTCAAGAGGATCACGAACTTGGAAATGCCGTCCACGATCCGGGACTTTTCCATGAGGTTCCCCGCCAGGATGAAGAAGGGTATCGCTATGAGGGGGAACTTGGCGATGTTGGCCTCGATGTTGCGGGAGATCATGGCCACGCCCAGGTCGAAGTTGAGGATGGCCCCGATTCCCGCGGCTCCGAGGGCTATGCCGATGGGAGCTCCGAAGGCTATGAGCAGGACGAAGAGCCCGAAGACGATAAGGGCCGCCATCACTCGCCTCCCCCGGCCTTGCCGGCCTTGGGCTTCCCGAAGGTGGAGCGTACGATCTGCCAGATCACCATGCCCGAGAAGACCGGGGTTCCCAGGCTGTAGATCCAGGTGGGGATACCCAGGGCTTCCGAGGTGGTCCGGTAGAAGGTCATGTTCTTCCAGATCTCCTGGCAGGAGTTCACGATGACGAAGCCGAAAATGAGAATTCCGATCACTCCGGCGACCGTCGTGGCGGTTTTCTGCAGTTTCGGTCCGAAGCGGTCGAAGAGGTTCGTCATCTTCAGGTTGGCTCCCTTGCGGAAAGCCATGGCTATGCCGATCAGGGTGATCCAGACGAAGAGGTTCACGGTGATTTCTTCCGTGAAGGCGATGCTCTTCCTGAACACGTAGCGGTTGATCACGTTGAGGAAGGTCAGGACGGCCATCCCGGCCAGGAGCACCGCCCCGATGATTTCCTCCGCGTGGTATTTCTTCTTTTCCATGGCTTGTCCTAGCCCTCCTGGGTTCGGTTTGGATGGGGACGCGGGCCGCGAAGGCTCAGAAAACGTAGAGGGTGTCCCCCGTGCCTCCGGCTCGTGGGACACCCTTCATCGCCTCGGCGCATCCGGCCGGGACTCCCCCGGAGCGGCCGCCGGCCGCTCCGGTTATCGGTGATTACTTCTTCATGTCCTGGACCGCCAGGTCGTAGATGTTCTTTCCGATCTGGGGGATCCACTTGTCGTAGATGGGCTTGGTCGCGTCCTTGAAAGCCTGCATCTGGGCGGGGGTCAGGTTCGTGATGACCATCCCGTTGTCCACGGCCAGCTTGAAGGGTTCCACGGGCAGGGGCATGCCGCTGTACTTGGTCTTGAGGATGTTCAGGGACTTGTCTCCGTCCAGGTACGCCCGGGCCAGGGCCTTCTGGTACGCGGCGGCCTCCACGGCGGCCTCTTCGATGGCCTTCTGGATGTCCTTGGGGAAGGAGTTCCAGACCTTCATGTTCACGCCGAACACGAGGGGGTCGAGGACGTAGTTCCAGTTGGTCATGTACTTGTGGTATTCCCAGATCTTGACGACCGTGAGCACCGACTTGGGGTTCTCCTGGCCGTCCACGACCTTCTGCTGGAAGCCGGTCACCGCGTCCGCCCAGTTCATGTTCACCGGGTCGGCCCCGAACTGCTTGAAGATGTCCACGAAGATCGGGGAGCCGACCACCCGGAGCTTGAGGCCCGCCAGATCCTGGGGGGTTTTAATTTCGCGCTTACTGTTCGTCACCTGCCGGAAGCCGTTTTCGCCCCAGGCCAGGAACTTGATTCCGCCGCGCTCGAATTCCTTGACGATCGCCGCGCCCGCCTTGCCCGCCTGGATCTTGTCCACGTTCTCGTAGGATCCCAGGAAGAAGGGAAGGTTGAAGAGGTTGAACGCCCGGATGACCGTGGACGCGTTGATCGTGGACTCGACCACGAAGTCGATGCTTCCGTCCGCCACGGCCTGGTACCAGTTGGTCTGCTTACCCGCCAGGAGGGAAGAACCGAAGTAGGGCTTTACGTTGACCCGGCCGCCGGTCTTTTCCTTCACCAGGTCCGCCCACCTCTGGGCGCCGATGCCCCAGTCGAAGGCCGGGCCGACGTTCACCTGCATGGTGTATTCGGCTTTCGGCTTGAAGGAGCCCTGGGCCGCGGCCATGCCGGCCGCCAGGGAGAAGAGCGCCAGCGCCGCGAGCACGGTCAGAAATCTGTTTCGCTTCATGTTAGCCTCCATCGGAGTGTGTAACCTATTTTCCCCCAAAGATCAAAATATTTCAGGGAAAAGGTCGTTGGATATGGCAATGCAATTAGCATGCCACCTGCTTTTCCCGTTTCCGGATCGGGTAAGTCCTTGCCGAGCTAGGGAGAGAGGGCGATCCGTGTTCCCTCGGGATCCTGGAGGCTGTCCCGTTGTGGGTCATTTTCGACGTCTTGTGCTCAAAAACGGGACAGTCTTGTGTCATTCCGGGATTCCCGGCTGTACATGAACCGGGAAGGACCGCTTGCGGCGATTCCGGATCCGCGGCTATGATCGGGTCCATCATCCCGGACGAGGTGGAACGATGGAAGACAAGACATACGATGTGGCGATCATCGGAGCGGGACCCGGCGGATACGTCGCGGCCATCCGGGCCCGGCAGCTAGGGCTGTCCGCCGTGGTCATCGAAAAGGACAAGGCAGGCGGAGTCTGCCTTAACATCGGCTGCATCCCCTCCAAGGCCCTGATCCACCAGGCCCAGGTCTTCTCGGCCGCTGAGGGCCTCCGCGAGCTCGGGGCGACTGTGGACCTGTCCGGCTTCGACTACGGGAAGGTCTTCCGGAAATCCCGCACCGCCGCGGACCGACTGTCCAAGGGTGTGGAATTTCTCCTGCGGAAAAACAAGGTCGACTTCGTAGCGGGCACGGGAGTCTTCAAGTCCGCGGACCGGATCCTGGTGGACGGCAAGACCGAGATCGCATTCAAGAACGCCGTCGTAGCCACCGGATCCCGGCCCCGGGAGATCCCGGGCTTCGCCTTCGACGGGAAGGTCGTCCTGTCCTCCACGGACGCCCTGATGCTGGAAAAGCTTCCCCGGCGCCTGGTGATCCTGGGTGCCGGGGCCATCGGCATGGAGTTCGCCTACGTCATGAACGCCTTCGGGGTCGAGGTCACCCTGGTGGAGATGCTGGACACCATCCTGCCCCTGGAAGATTCCGAGACCGTGGAGGTGGTGCGCCGGGAATTCGTCAAGCGGGGGGTCAAGATCCTGACCGGTACCCGGGCGGAGGGCCTGGAACGGAAACCGGACGGGGCGGTCGTGCGCCTGTCCGGGAAGGACGGGAACAAGACCGAGGTCGAAGCGGACCAGGTCCTGGTGGCCGTGGGCCGCTCCCCCAACACGGAAAACCTGGGGTTGGAGGCGCTGGGAATCCGTACCGAGAAGGGCTTCATCCCCGTCGGGGACTATGGACGGACCTCGGTCCCGAACATCTACGCCATCGGGGACGTGGTCTCCACCCCCCTCCTGGCCCACGTGGCCTCCAAGGAAGGGGAGATCGCGGTGGAGAAGATGGCCGGGAAGGATCCCGAGCGCCGGGCGGCCCTGGACGAGATCCCCTCCGCGGTCTACTGCGAACCCCAGGTAGGGAGCTTCGGCCTCACCGAGCGGGAGGCTTCGGAGCGGGGAGTCCGGTTCCAGAAAGCCGTGTTCCCCTACCGGGGGGTCGGCAAGGCCGTGGCCGTCGAGGCTCCGGAGGGGATCGTCAAGATCCTCCACGACCCCCAGACCGGGGAGATCCTGGGCGCCCACGTCGCCGGCTCCGAGGCCACGGAACTGATCCACGAGCTCCTGCTGGCCAAGAAGTCCGAGCTGACCGTCCAGGACATCGCGGGGATGATCCACGCCCACCCGACCCTCTCGGAGGGCGTGATGGAAGCCGCCCGCATGGCCGAGGGCTGGGCCATACACATCTAGGACTCCGACGAACTCCTAGCGATTGAGTTCGTTCAGTTTCCTTAGGGCTCCGTCCAGGTGGCGGCGCAGGGCATCCTGCGCCGCTTCCGGATCCCGGGCCCCGATGGCCCGGACCAGGAGGCGGTGCTCGTCCAGGATCTTCCCGGACCAGCCCCCCAGGGCCAGGAGTTTGGACCGGCTCAGGACGATGTACTTTTCCATGGTCGACGACAGGCCTTCGTACATCCGGCTGAGAACGGGGTTGTGGGCCGCGTTCAGGACCAGGGTATGGAGGAGGGTGTCCCAGACCGCCCCCGAGGAGAGCCCTCCGTCGGGATTCTCCTGAACGGCTTCCAGGTGGGCCACGCAGTCCCGCATCCTCGCCAGTTCCGCTTCGGTGCGACGCTCCGCCGCCAGACCCGCCGCGGGCACCTCCAGGACCAGCCGCATCTCCATGAGGTGGGACAACAGGTCCTCGGGCCAGATCGACAGGAATTTCAGGCTGGCCGCGAAGTCCTCGGTACCCGGGGGGGTGATGAAAGCCCCCTGGCGTTCCCGGATCTCCAGCAGACCCAGGGCTTCCATGGTGACGATGGCCTCCCGGAGGAGGTTGCGGCTCACCCCCAGGCTCTCGGCCAGCTCCCGCTCCGGGGGCAGGCGGCCTTCGGGAAAGCGGCCGGGCTCGCGGATCAGGGTCGTGAGGGTTCGCACCAGCTCGGCCCGTTTCTTTTCCATGTTGACGGCAGTGTATACCGGTGTTATGATTCCGTCAATGCTGGTACTACCAAGGAAGTACCAAGAACAAGGAGACCGGAATGAGAAAAGTCGTTGCGACCTTCGCCCTGGCGTGCCTGGCCGTTTCCGCCTTCGCCCTGGACATCAAGCTGGCCCACGTGGTCAACGAGCAGGATTCTTTCCACTTGGCGGCCGTCAAGTTCAAGGAACTGACCGAGAAGTACACCAACGGGGCCGTCAAGGTCACGGTCTTCCCGAACGCCACCCTGGGGGACGAGCGCACCCTCCTGGAACGGATGAAGATGGGGATCGTGGACGCGGGGATCATCACGAACGGACCGATCATCAACTTCGTGCCCCGCTTCGGGGTCATCGACCTGCCCTTCCTCTTCCGCAGCCCCGAGCACGCTTACATGGTCCTGGACGGCCCCATCGGGAAGAGCCTCTTCGCGGACCTGGAAAAGCAGGGTTGGAAGGGCCTGGCCTGGGCGGAGCGGGGATTCCGGAACCTGACGAACAACCGCAAGCCCGTACAGTCCCCCAAGGACATGGAAGGCCTCAAGATCCGGGTCATGCAGAATCCCGTCTACGTGGATTCCTTCAAGGCCCTGGGCGCCAACGCGGTCCCGATGGCCTGGACCGAGGCCCTGACGGCGCTCCAGCAGAAGACCATCGACGGCCAGGAGAATCCCCTGAACGTGATCGTGGCCTTCAAGCTGAACGAGAGCCAGAAGTACATGTCCATCACCCGCCACGCCTACGCCCCGGCCCCGATCCTGATGAGCATGATGACCTGGAAGAAGCTTTCCGCCTCCCAGCAGGATGCGGTCCTCCGGGCGGCTCGGGAGGCGGCCCAGTTCGAGCGTGACTTCAACAACTCCAGCGAGGCCCAGTGGATGAAGGACCTGGCCGCCAAGGGCATGGTCATCAGCACCCCGGACCTCAAGCCCTTCCTGGACTCCGTGAAGCCCGTGTACGACTCCTATGCGGACAAGTTCGGAAAGGATCTGATCGACTCCATCCTGGCCGTCAAATAAGGGGCCGGGATGTCTTCCGTCAACGAGCGGAGGGGGGCGAAAGCCCCCTTCATTCACGGCCTCAGCGACGCGGTCAACCTCTGGAGCGAACGCTTCCTCTTCGTCCTGATGCTGGCCATGGTGGGGGTCACCACGGCCCAGGTGGTGTTCCGCTTCTTCTTCCAGGCCCTCACCTGGTCCGAGGAGCTTTCCTGTTTCCTCCTGGTCCTGGCCTCCCTGGTGGGATCCGCGGTGGCTTTCAAGAAGGGCAGCCACATCGCCGTCACCTTCGCGGCCGAAAAACTCCCGGGGGCGGCCAGGAAGCTCCTGGCAGCCTTCGTGCACTTCCTGGGGCTGGGTTTTTTCCTCATCGTGGCGTACTACGGAGCCCTGCTCATGAGGTCCGAGGCGGGCCAGACGACCCCGGCCCTGCAGATCTCGATGAAGTGGATTTATTTGATGTACCCCGTCACCGGGGCGGTTACGGCCCTGCACCTCTTGGACGGCATGGTCCGGGTCTGGACGGGAGGCGAGTCATGATGGGCTGGATCATCTTCGGTTCCTTCTTCCTTCTGATGCTGATCGGGGTCCCCATCGGCCTGTCCATCGGTCTGGCCTCCCTGATCGTGTTCCTGGCCAGCGGCTTCCCCCTCCAGATGGTGCCCCAGACCCTGCTGGAGGGCAACAACTCCTTCGCCCTGGTAGCGGTGCCCTTCTTCATCCTGGCCGGGGATCTCCTGGCCAAGGGGGGCATCTCGGAGCGGATCGTATCCTTCGCGGAAGCCTCCCTGGGCAAGCGCAGGGGCGGGCTCTCCATCGTCTCGGTCCTGGCCTCCATGTTTATAGCCGCCATCTCCGGCTCCGGCGCCG
Organism: Treponematales bacterium; assembly: GCA_041738475.1. GTDB lineage: Bacteria > Spirochaetota > Spirochaetia > Treponematales > UBA12059 > JAAYUR01. The sequence goes on along the minus strand of JBGSPT010000283.1, from coordinate 4,226 downwards.
CCACCACCGCGGCGGTGGGCTCCGCCCTCCTGCCGGACCTCAAGGAGAAGAACTACGACGTGGACTTTTCCGCTGCCCTGATCGCCTCGGCGGGCACCATCGGCGTGGTCATCCCCCCCAGCGTACCCATGGTCCTGTACGCGGTGATCGCCGGGGAGTCGGTGGCCAAGCTCTTCATGGGCGGGTTCATCCCAGGGGTCCTCATGGGAGGGGGCCTCATCGCCTACGCCCTGTGGATCGCCAACCGAAGGAAGTATCCGGAGGGCCTGGTCGTGGAGGGCCGGGAGAAGCTCCGGAGATTCGTCTCCGCGATCTGGGGGCTCATGACTCCCGTCCTGATCCTGGGAGGGATCTTCACCGGGATATTCACCCCCTCTGAGGCAGCCGCGGTGGCCGTGGTCTATACCATCCTGGTGGCCGCCTTCGTGTACAAGGCCCTGACCTGGAAGAAATTCTACCAGCTCGTGGTGGGCGCCGGGGTCACCTCCGCCCTGGTGATGTTCATCATCGCCGCGGCCAAGCTCTTCGGCTGGGGTCTGGCGTTCTACCAGATCCCCGAGGCGGTGGCCGGGGCCATCCTGGGATTGGCGGGGAACAACACCTTCCTGATCTACCTCATGATCGGGATCGTGATCCTCCTGGCGTGGATGTTCATGGAGACCGCCTCCGCCCTGATCATCCTGACCCCGATCTTCCTTCCCGCGGTGCGGGCGGTCGGGGGCAGCCTGATCCACTTCGGAATCCTCATGGTCGTGGGCTTGGCCATCGGGATGGCGACCCCTCCTGTGGCCATCAACATCTACGTGGCCAGCGCCGTGACGGGCCTGCCCATGGGAAGGATCACCAAGCCCATCCTCCCGATGGTCCTGATCCTGATCGGGGCGTTTTTCCTCTGCATGTATTTCCCGGAACTGGTGCTGGCCCTGCCGCGCCTGTTCATGAAATCCGTCTGACGGGTCCTACGCCCGGGATCCGGGTGCCGGATCGGCCGTGAAGAAAGGAACTATAGTGATGAAAAGCGATTCCGCGAAGAAAGGCATCGAACGGGCTCCCCACAGGTCCCTCATGAAGGCGTCGGGCTACACGGACTGGGAGATCGAGCGGCCCTGGATCGGGGTGGTGAACGCCTACAACGCCATCATCCCCGGACACGTCCACCTGAAGCGCATCGCCGAAGCCGTGAAGGCGGGTGTCTACGCGGCGGGCGGCCTGCCCCTGGAGTTCCCCGTGATCGGGGTCTGCGACGGCATCGCCATGAACCACGAGGGCATGAAGTACTCCCTGCCCAGCCGGGAGCTCATCATGGACTCCATCGAGGTCATGGCCCAGGGGCACGCCCTGGACGCCCTGGTGATGGTGACCAATTGCGACAAGATCATCCCGGGCATGGCCATGGCCGCAGCGCGGCTCAACATCCCCTCGATCGTCCTGTCCGGAGGGCCCATGCTGGCGGGGATCCGGAACGGCAAGGACATCGACCTCAACACCGTCTTCGAGACCGTGGGCAAGGTCATGGCGGGCACCGCGGACGAGGCGGAGCTTCGGGAGGTGGAGGACGCGGCCTGCCCGGGCTGCGGTTCCTGCGCGGGCATGTTCACCGCCAACACCATGAACTGCATGATGGAGGGCCTGGGCCTGGGTCTTCCGGGGAACGGGACCATACCGGCGGTCTATGCCGAACGGGACCGCCTGGCCAAGGACGCGGGCGTGGCTATCATGAAGCTGGTGGAGAAGGGGACCCGGCCCCGGGACATCCTGACCCGGAAGGCCTTCGAGAACGCCGTGGCCCTGGACCTCGCCCTGGGGGGCTCCACGAACACCGCCCTGCACCTGCCGGCCATCGCCTGGGCCGCAGGCCTGGACCTGCCCGTGGAGGTCTTCAACGAGATCGGGGCCAGGGTTCCCCACCTTTGCTCCCTGTCCCCGGCGGGTCCCTACCACATCCAGGACCTGTACAAGGCCGGGGGCGTCCAGGCGGTGCTGAAGCGCCTGCTCGACGCGGGGCTGATCGACGGGTCCTGCCGGACCGTCACGGGAAAGTCCCAGGCGGAGAACGTAGCGGGCGCCCGGGTCCGGGACGAGGAGGTCATCCGGCCCGTAGACCGGCCCTACCACGCCCAGGGCGGCCTGGCCTGCCTCAAGGGCAATCTGGCCCCGGACGGTTCCATCGTCAAGCAGGCGGCGGTCCTTCCGGAGATGATGGTCCATTCCGGACCGGCCCGGGTCTTCGACAACGAGGCGGACGCCTTCGCGGCCATCAAGGCCCGGAAGATCAAGGACGGGGACGTGGTGGTGATCCGCTACGAGGGTCCCAAGGGCGGCCCCGGAATGCGGGAGATGCTCTCCCCGACCTCGACCCTGGCGGGCATGGGTCTGGACCGGACGGTGGCCCTGATCACCGACGGCCGTTTCAGCGGGGCCTCCCGGGGGGCCGCCATCGGCCACGTCTCCCCGGAGGCCGCCGCGGGGGGGGCCATAGCGCTCGTGAAAGAAGGGGACATCATCTCCATCGATATCCCCGCAAAGAAGCTGGAGCTCAAGGTAGACGCGGTCGAGTTGGAGCGCCGGAAGGCGGCCTGGAAGCCCCACGTCCAGAGCGTGGACAGCCTCTTCCTCAATCGATACCGGAAGTCCGTGACCTCCGGGGTGCGGGGCGCGGTTCTGGACTAGATTCAGGGCTCGAAGCGGTAGCCCCGGCCGAAGTCCGTATGGATGTGCCGGGGCGCTTCGACCTCTCCGAGCCGGGCCCGGAGCTTGGCTACGTGCATATCCACGGTCCGGGTCCGATCCCCGTTCCTGCGGCCCCAGACCCGATCCAGGAGTTCCCGTCGGGTTACGACCTTGCCGGGCCGGAGGGCCAGGTACTCCAGAAGGTGATACTCCCGGGCGTTCAAATCCACGGACCGGCCGTCCCGGGTGAGTTCGCCCCGTTCCCGGTCCAGGGAGAATTCTCCGAACCGTATCACAGGATCCCGGCCGTCCCAGACCAGGGACCGGGGCCTTCGCAGGAGAGCTTCCATACGGGCCAGCAGCACCGCGGGATCGAAGGGCTTGGGCAGGTAGTCGTCGGCCCCCTCCCGGAGGCCTTCGACGATGTCCGCGTCCTCGTCCCGGGCGGTCAGCATGAGGATAGGAGCTGCGAAGCCGTCTTTCCGGAGGTTTCGGCACAGGGAGAGTCCGTCACGGCCGGGGAGATTGAGATCCAATAGGAGGATATCGAAGGCCCCGTTCCGGGCGGCCTTTTCCCCGGAGATCCCGTCGTTCCGCACCGTGACCTCGTAGCCTGCCGAGGACAGCCGATCCCCCAGGGTAAGGCAGATCCCGGGTTCGTCCTCCACCAGCAGGACCTTCCTGCCCTTCATCGAAGCCTCCCGCTCCGGGCGGTCCGCGGAAGCGGCCGCGGAGTCCCCCCCTGGATCGATCATAGCGGATGGGGAATCGGGAATCCAGCGGCCCGTCGTGGGCAGGCTATTTCTTCTTCGTCCGGTATTCCTCCACGACCTTCTTGAAGTTGGCCTTGTCCCCGGAGAAGTTCTTGTCGATGTGCTCGATGATGAGGTCGATGACCCCTTCCCCCTCGGTCTTGCCGTTGATGGAGCACAGCCCCCGGAACATAGCGAGCAGGGAGTTCGGGATGCCCTTCACCAGGAAATCTACATTGTCCGCCATTTCGGCCTCCTTATGGATATCCTAGCAGGTTGTTGAAATACTCGAGGCATTTCAACAACCTGCTATGCAATTGCTCGAGAACCTTACGGTTCTCGAGCAATTGCGACATTAAGGTAGTGTTGAAAAAGGCTCTATAGCCTTTTTCAACACCCTGTTAGAGTATAGCGCGTTCCGGGGTCCGCTGTTGTCTTCACCCGTGTCCCATGGTAGGATCCCGCGTGCCCGAAGGATCCAGGAAGCCATGAACGACACCCGCCCCGCCTTCTCCCGATGGGACCGGCTGAAACGCCGGGCGGCGAGGCTTAAACGCCAAGTGTGGGCCGTCTTCCTGGCCTGGAAGGACCCCGCCACGCCCTTCCCGGCCAAGGCCGTCATCGCCGTCACCATAGCCTACGCGGTCAGCCCGATCGACCTGATTCCGGACTTCATCCCCGTTCTCGGCCAGCTGGACGACCTCGTCATCGTCCCGGCCCTGATCGTCCTGGCCCTGCGGATGATCCCGCCCGAGGTGGCCGCGCGCTGCCGCCGGGAGGCCTGGCGGCACCTGGCCCGGGGGG
>JBGSPT010000256.1:0-11084 GCA_041738475.1 Treponematales bacterium | reverse complement strand
GAGGGCAGGGCGGCCGCCGCGCCCTCCGACGCGGCTTTCCGGACCAGGGCCAGGGCGGAGGCCCGGATCCGACGGCCCGGCCACAGGCCGTGCAGGGCCTTCCGGGCGAAGACCATCTGGTCCCGGTGCTCCTCCTTCCAGAGGCGGTATCCGTTGGGACTCCGCTCCGCGGGAGGCAGGAAGCCCATCTCCTCGTAGAAGCGCACGGTGTTGACGTGGGTCCCCGCCGCACGAGCCAGGTCGACGGTGCGGAAGTCTTCGTCCGACGCCACGGCGGTCCTATCGCACCTCCACCACTTCCATCTCGAATACCAGGAAGGCGTCCGGGGGAATGACCCCGCCGCCGGCGCCCGCGGGGCCGTAGCCCAGCTCCGGCGGGATGACAACCAGGCGGCGCTCGCCTTTCTTCATGTCCAGGAGAGCCAAATCCCAGCCCAGGATCACCTGGCCGGTTCCCACCTCCAGTTCCAAAGGGCCGCCGTGGAGGCGGGACGCGTCGAAGGTCTTCCCGTCCGCCAGCATCCCCGTATAGTCGACCTTGGCCAGGTCTCCGTGGGCCAGTTTGGGCCCCGCGCCCTCCTTGAGGATCTTCCAGCGTAGGCCCCGGGTCCCTTCCTGAAGGCCCGGCCACTTGGCGTCGATCCCGGCCGCCTGGGCGGCCCGGGCCGCCTCGCGCTCCTGCCGGAGTCCCGTCGTCCGGGTCTCGAACAGGGAGTTCCAGAGGGCCTGGTCGGCCTTGTAGCCCGCCCAGTCCGGACCGATGCGGAGGATCTCCACGGTTTGGATGAGATCCCCCTGCTGGATGGAATCCACCACGGACTGTCCTTCCACGACCCGGCCGAAGATCGAATAGCCCCCGTCCAGCCAGGACGCCGCCTTGTGGGTAATATAGAACTGGGAGCCGTTCGTGTGGGGTCCCGCGTTGGCCATGGCCAGGACCCCCGGGCCGTCGTGACGGAGGCTCGGGTCCGTCTCGTTCGGGAAGCGGTAGCCCGGTCCGCCGGATCCGTTCCCCGCGGGGTCCCCGCCCTGGATCATGAAGTCCTTCACCACCCGGTGGAAGGAAAGGCCGTCATAGAAACGCTTGCCCGCGGCGGCGTCCAGGGTGCCCTCCGCGAGGCCCACGAAGTTGGCCGTGGCAAGGGGTGTCTTCTCGGCCTCCAGACGCAGGAGGATCTCCCCCCGGTCGGTCTTGATCCGGGCGTATAGGCCCTCGGGCAGTTCCTTCCGGGGCTGGCAGGAAGTCAGGGAGACGGCTGCGGCCGCCAGGGCCAGGGAAAGCCGGGCCCGGAATCCGATCGTGGTATGCATGGTCCCTCCGGGGCGCATCTTGGACTACCGGGCGAGCTTTGGCAAGGTCTTCCGGGTGGTACGAAGCTTGTGATGGTACACCCTCGACTCCGAGGCTTGCGCCGGACCGCCTTGTCCCCCCGCGGTTCCCGTGGTACCCTCGGAGACGAGGTTCCCTTCCCAATGAAACTGACCACACGGCTTCTCATCCTCCTCTTCCTGAGCGTCCTTCTGCCCCTCCTGGGCCTGTCCTTCCTACTAAGGGAGGAGGTCACCGAGAGCATCCTCAAGGAAAAGGAGGACAAGCTCTTCGGCCTGGCCCGCCAGCTGGACATGCATCTTTCCGGAACCTTCGAGGACATCCTCCGGGAGGAAGGGGAGCTGGAAGCGCCTCGGGACCGGAAGATAGCCGTCCTGAACGAGCGCCTGCGGGGGATCACGGACTTCGTGGCTTCCGGGAACGACGGCGTGGGGGTGGGATACTACGGCCGCGACCTGGACGCGGTCCTGACCTACGGGCCGAGCGCGGAATTCCAGTACACCGTGGGACAGTCCATCTTCCCGGGACACAAGGGCTACGAGGTGATGGCCACGGGTACGCCCATGGTCCAGCAGGGCCAGCTGGTGAGGGGCAACATCCTGAACTGCATGTGGCCCATCCTCCGCGAGGGCCGCACGATCGGCTATATCTGGTCCAACGAGACGGTGGATCAGATCTCGGGCCAGCTGGCGCCCATTCTGCGGAGGGTCTACGGGATCGTCCTGCTGATCTTCCTGCTCATCTACGCCAGCGTGACGGTCTCCACCCAGACCCTCCTGGACAAGATCTACCGCATCAAGAAGGGCATCGAGGGACTCTTCGAGGCGCCGACCCGCCAAATTGCCCCGGTACGGGGGGAGTTGTCCGTCATCGTACAGACCATCAACGAGCTGGTGGACAACATGAACCTCATCAAGTGCTACAACAAGAGCATCCTGGAGGGGGTCTCGGACGGGGTCCTGGCGGTCTCCATGGACCGCCGGGTATCCCGGGCAAACCGTGCCTTCTACCGCCTCTTCCCGGAGTACTCGGACGCCACCCTCCTGGGCCGGGAGGTCCGGGAAGTCTTCGAGCCGGGGATCCGCGGCCTGATAGAGGCGGGGATCGACGCGCCTGAGCAGGGTTCCGCCCGGGAAATCCCCGCGGGGGGCCGGATCCTGGAGGCCTACGGTAACCGGATGGTGGGGGAGGAGGGGGAGCCCTTGGGCTGGGTCTTCGTGTTCCGGGACGTGACCCTGGCCCGGCGTTACGAGCGGGAGGTCCAGGAAAAGGAGCGCGCCGTTGCCCTGGGACAGATGGCCCTGGGGGTGGTGCACGAGGTGAAGAATCCCCTCACCTCCGTGAAGGGCTTCGCCCAGCTGCTGCTTCGGCCCGGGATCGGGGAGGAGAAGCGCTCCGAGTACGCTCGGCTGATCGATTCGGAGCTGAACCGGGTCAATCGCCTCCTGAACGAGATGCTGATCTACGGCGGAAAAAGCCGGCTTGAGCTCCGGGAATGCGACGTGCGCTCCATCCTGGCGGACCGGGTGGACAACTGCGAAGGATGCACGGGTCCGCGGCCCGAGATACGGACTTCCCGGGGTTCGTCCTTCGTCGCCCGGGTGGATGAGTTCAAGCTGGCCCAGGTCTTCGACAACCTACTCAAGAACGCCTCCGAGGCGGTGGCCGCAAAGGGCTCGGGGCGCATCGTGGCGACCCTCCGGGAGGAGGACGGCCGGATCATCCTGGATTTCCTGGACACGGGCTGCGGGATCCGGCCGGAAGACCTGGACAAGATCGGCAGCCCCCTCTTCTCCACCAAACGCGACGGCGCCGGCCTGGGGCTGGCCATCAGCCGAAAGATCCTGGAAGCCCACGGCGGGAGCCTTTCCGTCCGGTCCCGGCACGGGTACTACACCAAGGTGAGCATGCGCCTTCCCCGGTCCGGCACGGTCAAGGCGGTACCCGCATGAAGTACCGGATCCTGGTCTGCGACGACGAACGGAACGTCCGCGCCTTCCTCCGGGACCTCCTGGCCCTGGAGGGCTTCGATGTGGTGGAGGCGGACTCCGGCAAGGCGGCGATTGAGGCCGCCCGGACCGCCAAACCCGATCTCTGCATCCTGGACCTGAAGCTTCCGGACTGCAACGGGACGGACATCATCCCGGACCTCAAGGCCGCCCGCCCCCTCCTGGCGGTCATCGTGATCACCGCCCTGGGAACCGTGGACAACGCGGTCCTTTCCATGAAGGCCGGGGCCTACGACTTTATAACCAAGCCCTTCGACGTGGACACCGTGATCCTGGCGGTAAAACGCGCCGCGGACTACATCAGCATGAGCCGGGAGAATACGGTCCTGCGGAACCTCCACCGGAACCGCATGTACTTCGAGGACTTCATCGGGGACTGCCCGGCGGTCCAGGCTGTCAAGAACCTGATCCCCAAGCTGGCCTTCGCGGACGTGCCCATCCTCGTGACCGGGGAGACGGGCACGGGAAAGAACGTTTTGGCCAAGCAGATCCACTTCTCCCTGTCCGGCTCCGAATCCCCCCTGGTCTACGCCAACTGCTCCAGCATTCCCGCCACCCTCTTCGAGTCCGAGCTCTTCGGACACGAGAAGGGGGCCTTCACGGGGGCTGCCGCCCTCAAGAAGGGCCGGGTGGAGAGCGCCGACGGGGGCACCCTGCTTTTAGACGAGATTTCGGAGCTCCCCTACGAGGTCCAGGCCAAGCTCCTGGATTTCCTGCAGGAGAGGACCTTCTACCGCGTTGGCGGCGTAAAGCCCATCTCGGTCCAGATCCGCATCATCGCCCTGACCAACAAGAACCTCCAGGAGGAGATCAAGGCCGGCCGCTTCCGCAAGGACCTGTTCTATCGGCTGAATGTGATCCACTTCCACATCCCGCCCCTGCGGGAACGGGGCGACGACGTCCGCCTGATCTGTGAATACCTGCTGTCCCTCCTTCGGAAGAAATACAACGCCCCGGACATCGGCCTTTCCGAGGAAGCCCTGGACGTGATCGCCTCCTATCCCTGGCCCGGGAACGTCCGGGAGCTCAAGAACGTCCTGGAACGGGCCTTCATCTGCGCGGACGGAGGAGTTATCGGGGCGGAAGACCTCATCCTGGAGGAGCCCGAGCGCAAGGCGGACAAGCGGTCTCTCAAAGGCCTCATGGACGAGTTCGAGCGGGACGTCATCCTGCGGCGTCTGGCCTTCTTCCGGGGCAGCCGGATCCGGACCGCCGAGGACCTGGGGGTTTCCCTGAGAAACCTCCAGTACAAGCTGGAGAAGTACCAGATCCGGGGCTAGGGACCATGCAAGATCTTGCGCGGTCCATGACGGATCTTGCATGCCCAGCGCTTCCGTACCTCGTGATTCGGCTCCGGAGTTCGGCCGCGCCGCCTAGGGGACAGGCCCGGGGACGCCGAAACCGGCCCCTATAGGCCTTTCCCCTCGATTCCGGCAGTAGCGCCCGACCCTTTCCGAGCCCTGGCACGGAATCTGCTAAGTAATTATTAACTATTCTCAAGAGGAGGCCCTATGATCCGGGCTCTAGGCAATTTCTTTACCAAGATCGCGAAGAAGTGGATTCCCGACGCGTTCATCTTCGCGGTCATCCTGACCATCCTGGTCTTCGTGCTGGGACTGGTGATCCAGGGCAAGTCGTTCATCGAGATGACCACCTACTGGGGCGGCGGGATGTGGAGCCTCCTGGGCTTCTCCATGCAGATGGTTCTGGTCCTGGTCACGGGCTCCGCCCTGGCCATGTCCAAGCCCGTCCACAAGATCCTGAAGGCCATCGCCTCCGCGGCCGACACCCCCGCCAAGGCCATCGCCATCGTCGCCTTCGTCATGGGCGTCGGCTGCTGGCTCAACTGGGGATTCGGTCTCATCATCAGCGCCATCCTGGCCAAGGAGATCGCCAAGGTCACCAAGGGGATCCACTATCCCCTTCTTGTCGCCAGCTCCTATTCCGGGTTCGTGCTCTGGCATTCAGGGCTCTCCGCCTCCATCCAGCTTTCCATCGCCGGCAAGAACGCGATCATGGACAAGTTCGCCGAGGGCGCCCGGATTCCCGTCAGCCAGACGATCTTCTCCCCCCAGACCCTCATCATCGCCGTCATCCTGCTGGTTACCATCCCCATCGTCAACGTCCTCATGATGCCCAAGAAGAAGGAAGAGATCGTAGAGATCGATCCTTCCATCTTCGCGGACGAAGAGCGGGATGAAGGTCCGGTCAAGTCCTTCAAGGAAATGACCCCGGCCGAGAAGGTCGAGAACTCCTTCGTCCTCGCCGTCATCGTCGGGGTTGTCGGCCTCGTGTACGCGATCCGGTATCTGGTGAAGGGCGGCTCCCTCTCCCTGGACGTGGTGAACTTCATCTTCCTCATCCTTGGACTTCTCATGCACAAGACTCCGATCAACTACGTGAAGGCCGTGGACAAATCGGTCCGGACCTGCGGCGGAATCGTCCTCCAGTTCCCCTTCTACGCGGGGATCATGGGCATGATGGTCAGCTCCGGCCTGGCCGCCACCTTCTCCAACTGGTTCGTCTCCGTGTCCACGCCCAAGACCTTCCAGCTCTTCACCTACTGGTCCGCGGGCCTGGTGAACATGTTCGTGCCCTCCGGCGGCGGCCAGTGGGCCGTCCAGGGACCGATCATGATGCCCGCCGCCAAGGCCCTCGGGGTCACCTACGCCCGGACCGCCTCCGCCATCGCCTGGGGCGACGCCTGGACCAATATGATCCAGCCCTTCTGGGCACTGCCCCTCCTGGCGGTGGCCAAGCTGAACATCAAGGACATCATGGGCTACACCACGGTGATCCTGCTCTGGGCGGGCATCATCACTTCCCTGGGGCTGCTCTTCCTCTGATCCCCGTCGCATGAACCCGAGTCCGGCGGGCGCGCCCCGTCGGACCCGGCTTCCTCCCGGTCAACGGCCCGATACAGATCCAATCCTCGAAGACCGGGTCGCCGGGAGGCCTTCCGAGGCGCGAAGGATGCTTTGAACGTTAGGAGTGATCGATATGGTAGCGAAACCGATTATCACGGCAGACAAGGCCGTGGAGCTGATCAAGGAAGGCGACACCGTCATGATCGGCGGCTTCCTGGGCTGCGGGTCCCCTCCGGACCTCATCGACGCCCTGGAGAAAAAGGGAACGAAGAACCTGACCCTGGTCTGCAACGACACGGCCTTCCATAATTTCAAGACCGGGGCCTGCACCCACGTGGCCAAGCTGATCGCCGGGAAGCAGTTCCGGAAGATCGTGGTGTCCCACATCGGGACGAACCAGGAGACCCAGCGGCAGATGAACGAGGGCGAGGCCGAGGTAGTCCTCGTGCCCCAGGGAACCCTGGCGGAGAGGATCCGCGCTGCCGGCGCGGGTCTGGGCGGTATTCTCACGCCCACGGGCGTGGGCACCGAGGTCCAGGAGGGGAAGCAGGTCCTGGACGTGGACGGCGGGAAATATCTCCTGGAAAGGGCGCTTTCCGGGGACGTCGCCCTGCTCAAGGCCAAGAAGGCCGACAAGGCAGGCAACCTGGTCTACGATAAGAGCGCCCGGAATTTCAACCCCCTCATGGCCATGGCCTGCGAGACCGTGATCGTGGAGGCGGACGAGATCGTAGAGATCGGCCAGCTGGATCCCGAGATCGTGGTGACCCCCTCGGTGCTGGTGCATTACCTGGTCCGGTCGAAGAAGCAGGGGTAAGGACATGGAATACACAGCCAACAAAGAAAACATCGCCAAGCGTATCGCCCGGATCTTCAAGGACGGGGACGTGGTCAACCTGGGGATCGGACTGCCGACCCTGGTGGGCAACTACGTTCCCAAGGGGGTGACCATAGTCCTGCAGTCGGAAAACGGCTTTCTGGGCCTGGGGCCCGCTCCGGAGCAGGGAAAGGAAGACCCGGCTCTGGTGAACGCCGGGGGCGGCTTCGTCACCATCCAGCCCGGCGGGGCATTCTTCGACTCCGCCATGAGCTTCGCGATCATCCGGGGCGGCCATGTGGACGCCACGGTCTTGGGAGTCCTCGAAGTGGACCAGCAGGGAAACCTGGCCAACTACAAGATCCCCGGCAAGATGGTCCCGGGCATGGGGGGGGCCATGGATCTGACCGTGGGCGCCAAGACCGTAGTGGCCGCAACGGAGCACTTCGACAAGTCCGGAGCATCCAAGCTCCTGCGTAAATGCAGGCTTCCCTTGACCGCCGCCGGACAGGTGGATTTCGTGTGCACCGATGTCGGGTTCTTCGAGGTGCGCAACGGCGCCTTCGTGCTCAAGGAATATTTCAAGCCCTACACGGTGGACTACATACTGGAGAAGACCGACGCGGATATCGTGGTGGACAAGGACTGCCGGGAAGTGGACCTCGGATAAACGAGGCACGGCCCGCGGTCGTAGACGATTCGCTGCAACATAGACAAGGAGTGTGGAATGAGCAAGACGAGTCTGGTCGGCGCCTACAACACGGCGTTCGGCTCCTTCGTGAAGAAAAACAAGGAAACCAAGGAAGTCACGGACCTCAAGAGCATCTACGAGCTGATCGAGGAGGCCGGGAAGGGAGCCCTTGCGGACGCCGGGATCGAAGCGGACCGGGTGGGCGGCATCTGGGTGGGCTCCTGTTCGCCCTCCCTCTTCGCCAATCAGGAACACCTGGCGCCCAACGCCCTGGAGGTGGATCCCAAGGGACTCCGCTTCAAGCCCGCCTACCGGGTGGAGGACGCCTGCGCCTCCTCCTCCGCGGCCCTGTACAGCGCCATCTACGCCGTGGAGGCGGGGCGTTGCGACACGGCCCTCGTGATCGGGGTGGAGAAGATGAACCTCCTGGACACCAGGGGGGTCACCCACGCCCTGGCCTGCTCCTCCCATTGGCCCACCGAGGGCGGGATGGGGATGAGCTTCCCGGCCCTCTTCGCGGAATACGCCAAGGGCTACCGGGACCACTACAAGCTTTCCGGCAAGAAGCTGGCGGAGATGCTGGCCGCCGTGGCCGCCCTGTGCTACAAGAACGGACTCGAAAACCCCCTGGCCCACTTCGGCAAGGGCGGGCCCTCGGACAAGCTGGGCCTCACCACCCCCGAGGCCATCCTCGGCCTTCCGGAGGACAAGAACCCCATGATCGCGGATCCCCTGCGCCTCCACGACTGCTCCCTGGTCACCGACGGAGCCGCCGCCCTGGTGGTCATGCGGACCGAGGAGGCACGGAAGCGCGGACGCCCGGCCGTCGAGATCGCCGGCATCGGACACACCACCGAGCGGATGCCCATCAAGGTACGGCCGAACATGTACGAGCTCATGGCCGGCAAGGAGGCCGTGCGCCGCGCCTTCGCGGAGGCGGGGATCCGGAGCCAGGACATAGACGTCGCCGAGGTTCACGACTGCTTCACCATCAACCAGATCCTCTGCACCGAGGCCCTGGGACTGTCCGCGGACGGTAAGGGCGGGGACGACTACCTGGCCGGACGTTTCGGCAGGGACGACAAGGTCTGCGTGAACCTGTCCGGGGGACTGAAGGCCAAGGGACACCCCGTGGGAGCCACCGGCGCCTCCATGCACGCCCTCCTGTACAAGCAGCTGACCGGCCATGCCATCGGCGTCGCTCCCTCTAAGGGCACGCCCAAGGTGGGCGCGGTCCTCAACGTGGGAGGTTCCTCGGTGACCAACTGCGTGACCGTCCTGCGTGCCCTGGGTTGAGGGTAGAACGCCCTGGAACCATAAGACGGACAGGATGAAGAACCGATGAACAGGATTGAATTTTGGGGAAAATTCCATACCCCAGCTTTATCCTGTTCATCCTCTTCCATCTTGTGAATCCTGTCGGATCTATGGTTCCATTGTAGGGAGATCCTGAAAACCGCGGAGGGCCGGGCATGGAAGAGTACCGAAGGCCGAGCTGGGACGAGTATTTCATGGAGGTGGCCAACGCGATCGCCAAGCGGGCCACCTGCGACCGGGGCCGGTCCGGCTGCGTCATAGCCCGGGACAACCAGGTGCTGGCCACGGGCTACGTGGGCGCCCCCGCGGGCCTGCCCCACTGCGACGAGGCGGGCCACCAGCTCAAGCAGACGGTCCACGAGGACGGGACGGTCACCACCCACTGCGTCCGGTCCGTCCACGCCGAGCAGAACGCCATCTGCCAGGCCGCCAAGAACGGGGTTCCCATCAAGGGCGCCACCCTCTACTGCCGCATGACCCCCTGCAGGACCTGCGCCATGATGATCATCAACTGCGGCGTCCTCCGGGTGGTTTGCGAGCGCAAGTACCACGCTGGTTCGGAGAGCGAAGCCATGTTCCGCGCCGCCGGCGTCACCCTCGAGTACGTCCACGAGGAAGTGGAGAAGTACGAGAAACAGTGACCGGTGGACTGTGGACGGAAATGACGACGGCGAGCGGCCGCCCGTAACGCTGAAGCGTTGGATGTCTCTGCGACCCTCGAATCACTTCCGTTTACTGACCACTGTCCACCGACCACTCCTTGATCCCCCCGCCTTCCCTCGGTATGTTGGATAGGTGAGCGTACGCATCCTCTATATAGCGGAAATCGTCGGCAAAACCGGCGTCTTCGTGGTCAAGAACCTCCTTCCCGGCCTTAGGCGGGACCTCAAGCCCGATCTGGTGGTGGCCTGTGCGGACGGAGCCACCGGCGGGGCCGGAGTGGGGCGGGCCCACGCGGCCTACCTGCGGAAGCTGGGGGCGGATATCCTGACCACCGGGGAGAGGGGTTTCTACAAAAAGGACATCGTCGAGCTTTTCCCCAAGGCTTCCTGGCTCCTCCGTCCTGCCAATTACCCATACGGGGTTCCGGGACACGGGTGGAAGGTCTTCGCCGCGGGGGAGAAGAAGATCGCGGTGCTTCAGCTTCTGGGGCAGGCGGGATTCCCTCGGACCCACCTGGCCAATCCCTTTCTACTGGCGGACGACCTACTTCCCCGGCTGAAGCAGGAGACTCCCGTGGTGATCGTGGAGTTCCATGCCGCCACGACGGCTGAGAAGATCACCATGGCCGCCCATCTGGACGGACGGGTTACGGCGGTCATCGGCGCCCATTCCCGGGTGCCCACCGCGGATGCCCGTGTGTCCCCCAATGGAACGGCGGCTCTCACCGATGCCGGCCGTACGGGGACCTTCATGTCCGTGGGCGGGATGGACCCCGCCGGCCGGGTGAGGGAATACCTCTCGGGAATTCCCGAATGGACCCGGGACGGGGGCGGAGCCCTGGAACTCCAGGGCTGCCTGGTGGAGGCGGACGAAAGCGGGAAGGCGCTTTCCATGGAGCTTCTGAGAGTGCCCTGCAAGGAGGTCATGGTTGAAAGAACAGGGAACGACGACGAGAATTGACGGGTCCGTAGTGACCCTTCGGATAGACCTGGAGGCGAACTGCGCGGGCTGCATGAACAAGGAAGGCTGCAATCTCGCGGGAAGCCTGATGAAAGCCCGGGATCCCGGGGGGCTCGTGAGCGGCCCGGGCCAGAGGGTTGAGGTAGAGATCTCCCCGGGAGCCCAGGCCGCGGGGGCCTTCTGGCTCCTGGGCCTTCCCCTGGCCCTGTTCGGGGGAGGATACGCCGCGGGATCGGCCCTCTTTCCCGCCGCCGGGGAGGGTCCCGCGGCGCTCCTGGGCATCGGAGGCTTTGCGCTGGGTATCGGGGCGGCCTTCCTGCTCAAACGGGGGAACCGGTCAGCTTCCCTGCCCGTGGTTACGCGGGTGCTGGAATCCGTCTAGGCGCCGCGACGGGATCCCGCGCCGTTCCCGGACGAGGCCCCGGGCACC
>JBGSPT010000172.1:0-4267 GCA_041738475.1 Treponematales bacterium | reverse complement strand
GCCTCGAGCTTTCCCCGGACTACTACCCGGAGCCGGCCGCCACGGTCTACCGCCTGGCCTCGGCCATACCCCCCGGGTACGCCGCCTCCTACGGGGCCCTCGCCCGGGAAGTCGGACGCCTAATGGCGGGGAACCCCCTCTACCCCCTGGTACCCTGCCACCGGGTGGTCGGCTCGGATTACGCCCTGGTCGGGTACCGTGGCGCGAGCTCGGGACCGGATCTACGGGACAAGCTCGAGCGCCTGCGATCCGAGGCCCGGGGTTTCCGGGAGGAGGTCGAGCTTCCTGGGACCGGCGGCCTCCGGGTCTTCCCGGTGGAATGGGTCCTGGCCAAGGCGGACCGAGAGGGGGACGGCGGCGGACAGCCGGAGCTCTGGTAAGTCGGGGACGACCCGGACGGATCTTCCCCTGATTCGCCCGCCTTGACACTCCGGGACGAACCTGTAAAGGTTTTCGCATCGCCCCGCGAGAGGGGAAAGCCCGAATGAGACAAGAATCCATGTCAGGCATGATCTCGGTCCTCGAGTTCGCGACTCCCGCCGTCGCCTTCGCCGCTATCTTGGTCTGCGCACTCCTGATCTTCTCCGCTTCCCGGAAACGGCCGGACGCGCTGTTGAACGCGACCCTCTCGATCGATCTTGCCGCCGGGGCCTTCGCGGGGCTCGAACTCGCGGTCGTGCTTTGCGGACTTGCGGCGGACACCCTTCCCGTCGGACGCTTCCTGCATGCCCTGCAGTATGGAATATCCCTGTGGATGATTCCCGCCTTCCTTTACTACGCCCGCGCGATCGGTGCGGGCAGGACCAGCCCGGGTTTCGACCGTGTCCTGGGGAACTCGATGACGGCATTCCTTCTCATGGCTTCCCTCTCGACCGCGGCCGCCTTCCTCTTCCCCGACCTCTTCGTACTCCAGGGAGCGCCGAGGCAGGGGCAGTCCGCCGGGTCTCCCTGGGCCGCCCGAGGAGAGGACGGCCCGGCCACCTTCTTCCTTGATCTGCTGTTCACCCTGTCCGGCCTTATCCTGCTGGGAGCCGTACTGGGCGCGATCCGGAAATCTCCGCGGAAGAACGACGGCCTGCACCTCGCGGGTCTCTTCCTGTATTTTTGGTCCACCGCCCAATCCTTCGCGGTCGTCCTGACCGGCGGATTCTTCGGTCCCTTGCCGGATCTCCGGGTTTCCCGGGTGGCCCTGGGAGGCGTCGGTTTCGGTCTGGTTTCCAGCCTCGCGGCGTTCCGGCGCTTCGCCGAGGAATCCGCGGAAGTCTACGAAGCCCGGGCCCGGCTGGACCGGGAGCTTGCCGAGCGGACAAGGATCGAGGGGGAACTCCGGGCGACCCAGCAACGGATGGCGGATATCCTGGAATTCCTGCCCGATCCGACCCTGGCGGTAGACGCCTCCGGCGTCGTGATCGCCTGGAACCGGGCAGCGGAGGAGATGACGGGAGTTTCCGCCCGGGACCTGATCGGCAGGGGAGGCTACGCGCACGCGGTTCCTTTCTTCGGGACGCCGCGCCCGATCCTCATCGACCTCGCACTCCAGGCGGATCCCCGTATCGAAGCGGAATACGACTACGTCCGCAGGGTCGGGGATACCCTGTTCGCGGAAAAACGCAACTCCCTCGTCAACGGCGGCCGAGGAGGTTACCTCTGGGGCATCGCGAAACCGTTCCGGGATTCCAAGGGGAGGATCGCGGGGGCCATCGAAAGCATACGGGACCTGAGCGCCCACAAGGAAACCGAAGACAAGCTTGAGGAGCTCGCGTCCGGCCTGGAGCGAAAGGTGGAGGAGCGGACCGCGGAACTGGCGGAAAAGACCGTGAAGCTGGAGCGGACCCTGGAAGAGCTCACGAACGCGCGGGATTCCCTGGTCAAGGCGGAGAAGCTCGCCGCCGTGGGGCGGCTCGGGGCGAATATCGCGCACGAACTCAATTCCCCCTTGGGAGCCGTGCTCTCCGCGACGACGGGCATCTCCGGCCGCACGGTCCGGGCCGTCCGGGCCCTGGCGTCCGAACTGGCCGGCCTGGGTCCGGACTGTGCGCTCCTGGAGAGAATGATCGAACGGTCCTCCGCCCGGGCTTCGGAGGTGTACTCCGTTTTTCCCCGGGAGGATCGAAAGGAGATCCGGGATTCCCTAAAGGCCTCGGGAGCGCCGGATCCGGAGACCCTCTCCGAATACCTTTCCGAGCTCTTCACCCCCGAGGAGGCTCGGTCCCTGGCGCCGGAGCTTGCCAAGCTCGCGGATCCGATCCGGACCCTGGCCGCCGTCTATGATCTGGCCTACGTGACCCGATCCCTCGCCCTGGCCAACGAATCCGCGCGGAAAGCCTCCCGGGTCGTGAACACCGTCCAGTCCTTCGCCCGGAGCGGGTCGGGCGACGCCGCTCCCTTCGACGCGGCGGAGGCGATCGAGGCGATCCTGGTACTGTATTTCGGGTCCCTGAAGCGGAACGTCCGCCTTGAGACGGACTGGGCCGCCCGGGATCCCGTGCTTGGGTGCCGGGACCGGCTGGACCAGGTCTGGGCCAACCTGATCGACAACGCCCTGAGGGCCATGGATTACCAGGGAACCCTGACGCTCCGCTCCCGCCGGGTCGGCGAATGGATCGAGGTCGACGTCCAGGACGAGGGCCTCGGCATTCCCGAGGAGATACGGCCCAGGATCTTCGAGCCCTTCTGCACGACCCGCCCCGTCGGGGAGGGGACGGGCTTGGGGCTCGACGTCTGCCGCAGGTTCGTCGAGGCGGACGGAGGCACAATCCTGTACGAATCGGAGCCCGGGCGGACGGTCTTCACGGTCAGGCTGCCGGCCGCGGACCGGGGCTGAGGGGAAGTCACCCCGGACTCGGCCGGGGGCTCCCGGAGTTCAGGATTCGCTCCAGCCCGTCCAAGATCAAATTAAGGCCGAACTCGAAATCCGCGTCCTCGTCATACCCGTGCTCCATGGTCCACTCGATCATACGGGCCAGATGCGGATAGTCCCCGGTCGGAACGGAGTCCTGCAGCGTCCCTGCCCGGTCCTCGGCCCTCTCGTGCCCGTCCGAGGCCATGTTGCGCCTCTGGATCGCGAATCCGTAGATCCAGCAATCCAGGACCGAAAGGGCCCTTCCGGCCTCCTCCAACGGGAAGCCCGCCCCCGTCAAGGAGCCGACCATGGCGTCGAAGTAGCGCAGGCGGCCGGGGCCGGAGCTCGTTCGGGAATCCATGAGGGCGGCGGCCCAGGGGTGGCCGGCAAAAGCCCGCCGCGCGGAGACCGCGCGCTCCCGCATCGCCGATCGCCAGTCGGCTCCGGCCGCGGGGACCGCGATCTCTCCTACGACGAGCTCCAGGATGCCGTCCAGGACGTCCTCCTTGCCCGCGACATGGTTGTACAGGGACATCGCCTCGACGCCGAGACGGCTTCCCAGCCGGCGCATGGAGAGGGACTCGATCCCTTCCGAGTCCGCCATGTCGAGGGCGGCCCGAAGCACGCGCTCCCGGGTCAGGGATTCCCTCTCGGGCACGGCCGTTTTTTTCATCCTTCCTCCCCGGGCCGATTCCTCACCGTCCGTATGCGTCTGGATTGCCCGCTTGACATACTTACGCCGTAAGTATTATTACTTACATTGTAAGTATGGTCTGTGGGCCATGACCTGTCAAGGGAGGCCGCCCGGCGAGCCGTTCCGTTATCCGTCCATGCAAAGGAGCATCGAATGAAAGATCTGCAGAAATCGGGCGGTATCGCCGCACTCGTCGCCGCGGGGACCTACCTGTTCGCCCTGGGGCTGGCCGTCACCCTGCTGGAGCCCATGGCGGACCCGAACCTCGGATTCCGGGAGTCCATGGCCTTCCTGGAAGCCCACAAGACCGTGGTGTTCCTCTGGCATTCGGTGATGTACTTCGTCAACGGCATCTGCCTGGCCGTCCTGGTACCGGCCCTGTACGAGCGCCAAAAGCCCGCCTCCCCCCGGCTGGCTCTGGTCGCCTCGGCCTTCGGCTTCCTCTGGACGGGCTTCGTCTTCCTGAGCGGGGTGATCACGAACCACGGGACCGAAGCCCTGCTCGCCCTCCACGAGACGGCTCCGGCCCGGGCCGAGGCCCTCAAGACCGCCCTGGACACGATCACCCTGGGGATCGACTCCTCGGACCGGCTCCTCGGGAGCCTCTGGGTCGGCCTCGCGAGCCTGGCAGCCTTCAAGGGGAAGGAGCTCCCGAGGCCTCTGGCCGTATTCGGGATGGTGATCGGCGCGGCCGGCCTGGCCGGGACCGCGATCCCCGCCGCGGTGGCCGT
>JBGSPT010000144.1:0-4122 GCA_041738475.1 Treponematales bacterium | reverse complement strand
CGCAGGCCGCAAGGCCGGCCGCGAGACTCACGGCCAGAAGGAAAATCAGACCGACCCGCGCCCCGGTCCGGCGAAGTACTTCATGTTCCATGATGTCCCTCCTCACCGATATTCAATCCATGGAGCGATGGAGCACACGGGATCCGGGAGCATCGGCCGGTCCTGAAATATCTGTTTCCAAGAAGCGCGCAGCCTTCCTTCCTCTCCGTGATCTCCGTGTACTCCGTAGTGAGTTCTTAAAAAAACGAACCGGCTCTCGACGCCGTCACCGGCCCGCCACCACGTACTGATCGCCTCCCGCCGCCCGGTCCGCCCGGATCGAGCGGGCGATCCTTGCGCAATCCGCCTCCCGGACGATGATGCAGCCCCAGGATCTGGAGGTCTCGAAGGATTTCTCCCGGTTCGAGTGGATGCTGTACCCGTAATCCGCGACCTTTCCCGCGTATTCCGAGGAAACGATCTTCCCGTCCTGCTTGGTCACCTTGTACGCGTCCACCAGGCCCTCGGCGTCGGTACCGATCGAATAGGGCCCGAACTTGTCCGTCCGGGCGGCCACGGCGGTGATCTTGTGGGTGCCCTCCGGAAAGCCTTCGGGCACCGCCGCGTACCCGGGCACCTTTCCCTCCTTGGTGATCAGGTCCGCGCTCACCCCCCGGGTCACTCGGTTGTGGGCTTTCACCTCGTAACGGCCCGCCTTGCCCCTGCCGTCTATGGGGATCTCCACCACCACCAGCCGATCCCTGCGGGCGCTTGCCCGGATGAAGATGTCCCCGCCCCGGTAGTCCTCCGGGCGGTCCAGGGCCGGGGCTATCTCGTCGAGCCCCTCGAACCAATCGGACTCCTGCGGGAAGGCGGTAGCCGCGAACGCCGCGGCCGCTGCGAGAACCACCCATACTTTTTTCACGGTGCGCCTCCTTGTTCCGGATTCGCCGGACCCAGGCCCGGCGGCCGGGATCGGGTCCCGGCGTACGGGCATCCGTCCGGGAACCTCGAGGACGCTTGCGTCGGGAATAAAAAAACGACGGGACTCTCGTCCCGCCGTCGAATACCCGTGGAGGCCGCAGCCGGTCATCCGGCCCGGCCGGGCTGGTTCAGTCTCCCAGCCGGATCCTCTTCCAGAGGTCGGAATACAGGGTGATGGATTCCCCGATGTCCAGCTTGAGCTCGCAGCGGGCCAGGTCCGCCTCGGTGTAGTTGGGCGTCTCCGTCATCTTGGCCCGGGCGGGCACGTTCACCGTGGGCAGGGCCAGGTAGCTGGCGATGCGGGCGTAGATGTCGTCCCGCTGTATGTAGTTGATGAACTCGTGGGCCAGGTCGCGGTTCTTGGCGCCCTTGAGGACGGCCATGCAGTCCATATAGGCCACGCCGCCCTCCTTGGCGATGAAGAATTCCGCGTCCGCCTTGAGGGCGTCGTCCAGCTCAAGGAAGACGTTTTCCGCCCAGCCGTGGACCACCGCGTATTCCCCGGTGGCGTAGCCCTTGCCGAAGGACTCCGAGTCGAAGCGCAGGACGTTCTCCAACCACTTCTTGATCTGGGCCTCCGCCTTGGCCAGCTCGTCGGGGTTAACGGAATTGACCGAGTAGCCCAGGTACTTGAGGGCCGCGCCGATGGTCTCCCGGGGATCGTCCAGGAGGGTCATCTTGTTCTTGAGGTCCGGGCGCTCATAGATGTTCCAGCTCCGGTCGAAGTCTCCGGCGATCTTCTTGTTCACCACGATGCCCGTGGCTCCCATGAAGTAGGGAACCGAGTACTTGTTGCCCGGATCGAAGGTCATGCGGGAGGTCACCGCGGGGTCCAGGTTCTTAAGGTTCGGGATTTTCTTGGGATCGAGGGGTTCGAGCATCCCCTCCTTTATCATGATGGAGATGAAGTCGGCCCCCGGGAACACCACGTCGTATCCCGATCCGCCGGCCTTGATCTTCGCGAACATGTCCTCGTTCGAGGAGAATACATCGTACACGACCTCGCAGTCGAACTCCTTCTCGAAGTCCTCCACGACGTCGTCGGGGATGTAGTAGGTCCAGTTGTAGATGTACAGGACCTTCTTCTCCGCCTTGCCCCCGCCGCAGCCGGCCAGGGCCAGGATCGCCATGGAAAGAGCCAGGGCGATCGCGCTTTTCTTCATGCCTCGCACCTCCTATGCGCGCCGGGCGGTCCCGCCGCGTCGGCTCGAACCATAGGATATCGCGGATAAATTTGCAATACCGGTAGTACCCCAAACGAGATATCGGGAAAGCACCGGGATCCGGGCGCCTTATACGCATATTTATGCAAAACGGGAGCTCAGGACAGGTTCATCTTCCGGATCATCCGGATGTAGTAATGGCTGGCTTCGTCCCGGGGCAGGACCTCGAGGACGGACCGGAAACCCGTCATGGCCGCCGGGAAGTCCTGCCGGTAGAAGGAGGCGATGGCCTCCTCGAAGGGGGCCCGGATCG
Source organism: Treponematales bacterium (assembly GCA_041738475.1). GTDB lineage: Bacteria > Spirochaetota > Spirochaetia > Treponematales > UBA12059 > JAAYUR01. Next base: position 1,683 of record JBGSPT010000144.1, on the reverse strand, counting down.
AGTCCTTCCGGAGGATGAGGTCCTCGGGATCCCCGTCGTAGACCTCGAAGACCGAGACGTGCTCCCGCTTTCCCTTGACCCCGATCTTGCCCAGGTACCGGGTGCGCCAGGCCGAGCGGTCCAAAAGGGTGTTCACGATCTCCTCGCTGACGGCTATGCCTATCTCGTACTCCTTGGTGAGCCCCTCCAGGCGGCTGGCCAGGTTCACCGCGTCGGAGATGACCGTCCCGTCCATGCGCTCGTCCTCCCCGATGGTGCCCAGCATGAGGAGCCCCGAGTGGATGCCGATCCCCGCGGAGACGGGCTCCTGCCACTTGCCGGCCTGTTCCCGGTTGAACGCCGAGATGCGTCTCTGCATATCCACGGCGCAGCGCACCGCGGCGTCCGCATCCTCAGGGAAGAGGGCCATGACGCCGTCCCCCAGGTACTTGTCCACGAAGCCCCCGTGGCCCCGGATGGAGGGCACCACCCGCTCGAGGTAGGAGTTGATGAACCGGAAGGTGTCCTCGGGGGGCAGCCTTTCGGAGATCCGGGAGAAGGAGCGGATGTCCGAGAAGAGTACGGTCATGCGCTGGGCGGAGTGGTCCCCCAGGGCTATCTCGTCCAGGGAGCTCTTGTTCAGGTACCGGAGGAACTCCCGGGGCACGAAGCGCTCCAGGGAGACGTTCATGCGCCGGAGGTTCTCGGAAAGCCGTTCGGAGGTCTCGAAGGACACGGCGAATTTCCGGGTCACCACCAGGGACATGGCGAAGAGGAAGAACAGCAGGCCCACCTGCACCACGAAGGGCCCGGGCAGGATCCCCTGGGAGGCCAGGACGTCGTGGACCACCGATACGAAGAGGCAGCCGAACCCCGCGGCCAGGAGGGCTGCGCCGGGCTCCCGGGCCAGGAGGGCGCGGACGAGCACGGTGAAGAGGGCCGCCCCGGAGGCCAGGGCGAAAACCTGGAAGGCCGTCAGGAGGTTTCCCGAGACCAGGGGCGGGAACAGGGCAACCACCAGGGAGTAGGCGGCGGCTCCGGCGTTGATGATCCAGGTCAGGGGCCTCCACCAGGTGGCCGGGAAGAGGCTCCGCAGGAAGGCGGAGATCAGGAAGACCGCGAGGGAGAAGGTCAGGTATCCCGCCCGGAAGAGCCATACCCACGAAAGGCCCGGGAGGAGCTCCCGGATCAGGTATTCGTCGTAGCAGAGGATGCGCAGGGCCAGGACGATGCACAGGAGGCTGAACCAGAGGGAGGCCCGGTCCTTGCGGCGGAAGAAGAAGAGGGCCAGGTAGTAGAAGCCCATGAGGAGTATGCCGCCGAAGAGGAAGACCTGGATCATCCGCTCCCGGTCCCGGATTCCGTCCACCGCCTCGTAGGGCCCCAGGAGGGCGCTGTTCAAAAAGCCGCCGTTCCGGTCGGCGTAGTTGGAGATGTGGATGACGATGTCCAGGATCCCCCGGGCGTCGGATTCCGCGGGGACCACCTCGGAAGCCCAGTCCGGTTCCTCCAGCTCCGGCGATCCGCCCGGCAGGCCCTGGAGGTGGACGACCCGGCCGTTGGCGAACACCCGGGCGGCGGTGTTGAAGGAGGCGAGCCTTAGGGCGTACCGTACCCCCGGATCCAATCCGCGGACGGTCAGGCGGTAGGTCCCGTGCCCCTGGGGGGCGGCCTCGGGAATGCCGTAGCCCGTCCAGGCCCCGG
>JBGSPT010000118.1:0-1698 GCA_041738475.1 Treponematales bacterium | reverse complement strand
CTCGATGCTGGCGGCCTGCTCCGTGGTGCCCTGGGACAGGGCCTGTGCGGTCTGGGAAAGCTGGGACGAGCCCCCGGCCACCTCGTCCGAGGCGGCCCGCATCCCCGCCGCCGCCTCCACGAGCTTGTCCTTGAGTTCCGTCATGGACCTCCCCAGGTCCCCGAGCTCGTCGATCCGGGAGGCCAGGCGTAGGGCCGCGTCGTCCGATCCCGCGGCCGCCAGGTCGCCGGAGGCCAGGAATCCCAGGCTTCGCAGGGCGATCCTCAAGGGTGCGAGCACCTGCCTCCGGAGGGTAAGGAAGATGACGAGTCCTATCACCAGAAGGGAGACGAGCCCCGCCGCGACGATGTCGATCCGCAGTGTGGCTATACGGGCGTTGATCACCGCCAGGTCCTTCCGGTAGAAGAGGATCCACTCGTTGGCCCGGGCATGGTCCTTGCCCTTGAAGGTCAGGGCGATATAGAGGTGGTCGCCGTCGGCCTCCTTCATTCGGAAGACCGTCTGCCCCTCCCGCACGCGTTCCAGGTAGGGTTCCAGGTATTTCTTTCCGTCCTCCGACAGGATCAGGGAACGCTCCGTGTGGGCCACCACGAAGCCGCTTGTGTCGCCCATGAACACGAGCTCCGCCGGGCTCAAGGCTTCCGCCTGGGTGAAGACCTCGGTGAAGTAATCCATCTGGGGCGCCACGATGACGACCCCCACCGTGCGGATACCCGCCTTTACGGGCACCGCGATCACGAACAGGGGATTACCCCGGAGGAGACTCGGGTACACCTCGCTGATGAACACCGGCGCGCCGCCCTTGACGGCGAGGGTGTAGTTCTTGCCGACCCCCTTGCCCAGGGTCTTGCCCTCGACGGTGTCCAGGAAGAATCCCCCCTCGGGAACAGGGTACTTCTTCCCGCCGTACTCGACCTCGATGGTTCTTCCGCCGGTTTCGAAGCTCACCAGGGGGATGTTCTCGAAATACGGGTAGGACTTGTGAAGGGTAATAAGGAATTCCCGGGCGGTCTCGTAGGCGGCGGGGTTCTCCGGTTCCCGGCATGCCGCGATCACCCGGGCGTCGCCGGCTATCCCCTTGGCGACGTAGACCTGGTCTTCTATCCAGATGGACAGGGCGGAGGCGATGTTGCGGGTGACCGCCGATCCCATCGACTCGTCGTCGGAATTGAGTTCCTTCACCAGGAGCCGCTCGGAGATGAAGCCGCTCAGGAACAGGACCAGGGCGACCAAGGGCAGGAGGGATACCAGGAACGCTCCTAGGACGCTTCTTCGTTTTTTCGAGGTGTTCATACCGTACGACTCCTTCCGGATCGGGAACTTGGAGTTTTGCCGGGGATGAGAGTACCTTGCTTCAAGTTTCCGGCAGCCCCGGCGAGCCGTCAAGAATGATTATGAATTTTTACAACAATTTTCGGTTCAAGTGCGGCCGAATCCCGGCCCTTCCGCCGCGAGCCCGGGCCGCGGCTAGCCAAGACGCCCTCCCGCGGTTTACCGTAGCCCGTCGGCCCCGGCGCGCCCGGGCCGCGGGAGGAGGGCGGATGGACGCGGGAGATCGCTTCGAGACCCTGGAGATCAAGGCCGCCTACCAGGAGGAGTCCCTGGCCAAGCTCAACGGCGAGGTCTGGGACCTCTCCCGCCGTATGGATCGCCTGGAGTCCCTGGTGGCCGAGCTCCGGCGCAAGCTGGCGGAGGCCG
>JBGSPT010000117.1:0-3068 GCA_041738475.1 Treponematales bacterium | reverse complement strand
CGGCCTCCGCCGCGTCCCGCGCTCCGGACAGGTCCGCTGGGGACAGCAGGGAGGGACCGGCGCCGGTGAGCGGATAATCCCGGAACCTCGACGGACCGGCCTCACCGGGTGTCGGCGCCGGGTTCGCCTTCCCCGCGAGGGAGGGCGCGAAGCTCGAAAGATCCGTGGAGGCGGAGACCCTTTCGGTCTCCAGAATCACGAGTCTCTCGGCGGCCTCGGGGCCCTCCTCGTCCTGGATCTCGAATCCCTGCCGCGCCCCGGCCGCCTCCGCCAGGTCCGAATCCGACTCGGTCACCCAGTGGGGTTCCCAATCCCGGGATTCCGGCTCCCGGCCGGAGATCCGGGACAGGGGCACGGGACCGCCCGCGGCTTGCAGGTCCACCTGGACCCTCCGCACCAGTTCTCGCCGGGCGGCCTCTTCCTTGGCCTTCCGGTCCTTGGCCGCCTGGGCCTTCTTGTTCCCCGCGAAAACCCGGAAGAAAAGGATCGCCGCCACGGGGACGAGGTACAGGATCGTGGAAAACAGGTCGTCGTCCATACCGGCCTACTTCTTGCCCGTTTCCTCGCCGCCGATGGACTTGCGCATCTGGGTATCCGCCTGGATGTTGGTCATCCGGTAGTAGTCCATGACGCCGAGCTTGCCGGTCCGGAAGGCCTCCGCGATGGCCAGGGGAATTTCCGCCTCCGCCAGGACCACCTTGGCGCGGTTTTCCTGGACCTTGGCGATCATTTCCTGCTCCTGGGCCTGGGCCGCGGCGCGTCGCTTCTCCGCCTCCGCCTGGAAGCGGCGCTTGTCCGCCTCCGCCTGGTCCGCCTGGAGCTTTGCGCCCACGTTGGCGCCCACGTCGATGTCCGCGATGTCGATGGACAGGATCTCGAAGGCCGTGCCCGCGTCCAAACCCTTTTCCAGCACCCGCTTGGAGATGGTGTCCGGGTTCTCGAGCACGGATTTATAGGACTCCGAGGAGCCGATGGTGGTGACGATGCCTTCTCCCACCCGGGCGATGATGGTCTCCTCCGTGGCTCCGCCCACCAGGCGCTCGATGTTGGCCCGCACCGTGACCCGTGCCTTGACCTGAAGCTGGATGCCGTCCTTGGCCACCGCGTCGATGGTCGTCTTGCCCTTGGCGGTGTCCGGGCAGTCGATGACCTTGGGGTTGACGCTGGTCTTGACCGCCTCCAGGACGTCCCGGCCCGCCAGGTCGATGGCCGCGGCCCGCTGGAAGGGCAGGGGGATGTCGGCCTTGTTGGCCGCCACCAGGGCTAGGCTGACCTTCATGACGTTTCCCCGGGAAAGGAAGTGGGTCTCCAGCATGTCCGAATCCACCTTGATCCCCGCCTTGGTAAGCATGATCCGGGAGTCGACGATGACCGAGGCGTTCACGTGGCGCAGCCACATTCCCACCAGGCGTCCCATGCCTACGGGAGCCCCGGACAGGAGGGCCCGGAACCAGAGACCGAAGAACTTGAAGAACAGGATCAGGATTCCCAGGGCCACCAGGGCGATGACCGCGTACAGGGCGATGATGAGCATGCTTCCTCCTAATAGTTCAAACATTTCCATATCCTTTCGGGCCCGCGGGCCCGGGCTTACGATGCCTGCGCGTCCGGGCCCACCACGATCCGGCTGCCCTGGACGTGGAGGACCTTCACGGGCGTTCCCGCTTCAAGGAAAATGCCCTCCGTCTCCACGCTGTAGATGACCCCATCGATCTCCGCCCGGCCCGAAGGCCGCAGGACGGTCCGGGCGACGCCCCGCCTGCCCTCCAGGGGACTGGCGGGAGAGGGGATAGTCTCGTCGTCCGCCGAGAAGGCCCTTCCGGCGGTCCCCTCGATGGTGGTCTTGAGCATCAGTCGGTCGAAGAGCTTGATCCGCGGGCCCGCCAGGGCCAGGACCCCGATGCCCGCGATCCCCGCCAGGAGGCCCGCCACCACGGTCATCACGTTCCGCCCCAGGAGATCCCATTCCCAGGACACCGTGGGGATCACGAAGTCCTGCATGGAGAAGACCAGGGCCGCCCCGATCAGGACGATGCCCGAGATGCCCGCTACCCCGAAGCCGGGCAGGATGAAGATCTCCACCGCCAGAAGTCCTATGCCGAGGATGAAGAGGATGATCTCGAGGGAGCCGACCGAGCCCATCAGGGCGTTGGTCCCGAAGAGGGTGAAGAAGGCGATTATGGCCACGGTTCCCGGAAGCCCGAAGCCCGGGGAATTGATTTCAAGGAAGAGGGCCACAAGTCCTACCAGGATGAGCAGGGCCTGGACCCCCCCGGAGGTGATGAACACCACGACCTTGTCCGCCCCGGAGGGGGACAGTTCGGTGGCGGGTTCCGGGGAGCCGAGCAAGGCGGCCAGGGAGCCCAGATCCTCCACGGTACCCTCGGAAAGGCCGTAGCGCTCCGCCTCTCCCGCGGTCAGGGACAGGAGCTTGCCCTTGGCGGAGACCGTGCGCACCCGCTCCACCTGGCCGGGCCGGGACTTTTCCAGGGACGCGGCTTCCTCCGCGGTGGCCAGCCGGGTCTCTCCGGCAACGGACAGCTCGATGAGCTCCACGTCCGCGTCCACCATGGCCAGGGCCAGGAGGGGAGGGTGTCCGTTCTTCTCCGCCAGGGCGGCCATCTGGGACCGGACCGCGCTGACGGTCTTTTCCCCGGCCCCCTGACTCTGGCCGTCGGGGCTCATGAGGACCGGCGCCGCGGCGCCCATGCTGGTCCCCGGGGCCATGTATATGGCGGAAGCCGAAAAGGCGATCAGGGCCCCCGCGGACCAGGAGACCCCCATGCTGTCCGGGCCGGAACGCACGTAGGCGACGGTCCGGGCACCCCGGATGGAGCCGATGTACGAGGAGATCCGGAGTGCCGAGTCCACCCGACCCCCGAAGGTGTCGATGTCGAAGACCAGGACATCCGCTCCGGCGCGGAGGGCCGCCTCGGAGTTGCGCCGCACGAAGACGGCGGTGGAGGGCTCGATGTCGCCCTTGATGGGGATCACGTAGACCGAGGAACCCTCGGCCGCGGCGCCCGCCGCGGCGGTCAGAACAAGCAGGGCGAGCGCCGCGGCCCGGG
>JBGSPT010000071.1:0-2640 GCA_041738475.1 Treponematales bacterium | reverse complement strand
GGCACCTCGACCCCCTCCCGCACCAGGGTGCCCGCGGCGATCAGGGCGCCCTCCCCGACCGTCGCCCCGTCCAGGACGACGGCCCCGATGCCGATCAGGCATCCGGATTTTAGCACGCAGCCGTGGAGGGACACCGAGTGCCCCACCGAGGCCCCGTCTTCCAGGGTCAGGGAGAACCTGCGGTTGGTGACGTGGAGCATGCACAGGTCCTGGACGTTCACCCGCGCCCCGAGCCGGATCGAGTTGACGTCCCCCCGGATCACCGTGTTGAACCAGACCGAGGAGCCTTCCCCGATCTCCACGTCCCCGATGATACGCACCCCGTCGCAGAGGAAGACCGAGGGGTGGATCCGGGGGCTGATCCCCCTGTAGGGGAGGACGCTGACGTTCGGGGGCGGCTGGAAGGTCATACCTAAACCTATTTACCTATCGGGGTCCGTGTCAATCCGCGAAGAGCCGCTCGATGTGCCGGAAGTTCAGGAAGCCCGGCCCGTCCCCGGAAGACTCCAGGTCGCCGCCGTAGATCACCCAGCCCGGAGGCGAGGCCGTATTCAATCCCTGGAAGGTGCGCAGTCCCTTGAACAGGTCCTTGTGGAGGGTCAGGGAAGCCTTGATCTCCACCGGGCAGGGGGCCGGGCGGCGGTCCAGGAGGAGGTCGACCTCGTTGCCGTTGCTGTCCCGGAAGAAGTAGATATTCGGGTCCCTTCCGCGGTGGAGACGGGCCTTTACCGCCTCGGATACGACCATGTTCTCGAAGAGACTTCCGAAGAGCGGATCCCGTGCCAGCTGGTCCGGGGTCTCTATGCCCAGAAGATAGACGGCCAGGCCCGGCTCCGTGAAATAGAGCTTCGGGGTCTTCACCAGCCGCTTGCCGTAGCTGGAATGATACGGCTGAAGCCGGAAGACGATATAGGAGGCCTCCAGCACGGAAACCCAATCCTGCACGGTTTTGTAGGAGACGCCGATCTCCCCGGCGATGGAACTGGCCACGAACAGGCGCCCCGCGCGTCCGGCCAGCAGCCGGAGGAAGGTTTCGAACTTCGAAAGATCCTTCACCAGGAGGAGGGAGCGAAGGTCCCTCTCCACATAGGTCTGAAAGTACGATCGGTAGGCTCCCGTCGGCTCCTGGCCCCGGGCGTGGATGCGGGGAAGGAAGCCCCGGTGGAGGATGTACTCCCGGGACTCGCCGGCGCATCGATCCCCCAGCTCCGCAAGGCTCAGGGGCAGGAGGGTCAGGACGGCCGTCCGCCCCGCCAAGGACTGGGCGATCGCCTCATGGAGCGATTCCTGATGACTACCCGTAAGGATGAAGCGCCCCTCGGCCCGTTCGGCATCCGCGAGGACCTGGATGTAGGACAGGAGTTCCGGCACCCTCTGGATTTCGTCCAGGATCAAGGGGCCGGGGTATCGCGAGAATAGGGTCTTGGGATCGTTCCGTGCCAGGTCCCGCCATTCCGGATCCTCCAGGTTCACGTAGGCGAAGTCCGGACACTCGGTCCTCACGAAGGTGGTTTTTCCCGACTGCCGGGGTCCCAGCACCGTCACCACCGGATACTGCTCGAGGGAATGCCGCAGGGTACCGGCCAGGGTTCGGGGGATATAGTCAGCGATATGCTCTTTAGAAGTCATACTTCTATTTTACATAAAATTGGCACATGTTCAACCGTATGTTGCCATCCTTCCGTGGTTTTCACGCGTTACCGTGGCCGCATGAAGCGGGAGGAGTTCCTCCGGCACCTTTTCTATATTGACCCCCCCCCAACGCTTTCCTTTCCTGCGTATATCGTTGAATTCCGTCCCCGCCCGTTGATCTTCTGCAACCTCCGCGCTATAGTCATGTTCACGGATTGAACAACTCGGGCGGCCGCGGCCGATTCGCCTAACGAATCCCGCGCCCCGCCCCTCAAGGACCCTACCGGGACGGGGAGCGCGTTGCGGCCGCCTCCGACCCCCGGCCGGGGCGTCGGGACTACGGGGAAAAAAGCGCCCCCCGGGGCGCCGGCCCCTTTTTGCTCCAACGAGAGATCAGACAGGATGGACAGGATGAAGAAGGATGAACAGGATCAAAACTAGCGAGTTTTCCAATCCTAAATCCTGTTGATCCGGTTTCCATCCTGTCGAACCTTTCCTAAAAACCAAGCACAATGCAAACTGATACCGAACTGACAGTCCTCGAAAACCTCTACGGCTCCGGCAAGGCCGAGTCCTCCCGGGCGCCCACCCAGCGGGCCCTGGCCCGGACGGCGGGCCTGTCCCTGGGCATGACCAACGTCCTTTTGAAGCGCTTCACCGAGAAGGGCTGGGTGACGGTCAAGCGGGTGAACGCCCGGAACCTCCACTACGCCCTGACCCCCGAAGGGGTCCAGGAGATCGCCCGGCGGACCTACCGGTACCTCAAGCGCACCGCCCGGAGCACCGCCCTGTACCGCGACCTCCTTGAAGAGTACGTCCTGGCCGCCAAGCGGGAGGGGATCCACACCCTGGTCCTGGCGGGTCCGAGCGACCTCGACTTCATCCTGGAGTACGTCTGCGAACGCCACGGCCTGGTTTTTTTGAAAACCGCGGACCCCGACCGCGCCCGGTCCCTGGGCGGGCCCGAGGTCCGGACCGTCTACGCCGAGGGCGTGCCCGGCGAGGCCC
>JBGSPT010000038.1:0-1725 GCA_041738475.1 Treponematales bacterium | reverse complement strand
GCGGGGCGGTTCAAGGCCGGGTCCGCAGCCGCCCGGCGGCGTACGACCCGGCCGGCGCAGCTCCGCGCCCTTGCGCGAGTGCCGTAATTTCCTATACCATATCCCTATGAAACTGGAGATCAACCCCCGCGGAAACGGCGCCTGCCCCATCTGCACCTTCACCGACGACTGCCGGATCAAGCGCCTGCTCATAGCCAACGCGGACTCCCTGGAGGGGAATCCTGACGAGTCCCTGGAGATCGTCATCTACGGATGCCCCTACTTCAAGGAGAAGGCCGACCTGTGATCGACAAGCTCGAAGCCCTGGCGGAACGGCACCGGGAACTGGAGGTCAGGGTTTCGGATCCTTCCCTGGTCAAGGACCCCGCGGCCTATCGGGATACCATGAGGGAGCACTCTCGCCTCTCGGAAACCATGGAGCTCTACTCCGAGTACAAGCGCACCCTCTCGGACCTGGAAGGCGCCCGGTCCCTGGGTCGGGAGGAGAAAGACCCGGACATGCGGGCCATGGCCCAGGAGGAGGCGCGAACCCTGGAGGAACGGATCGAAGGCCTGGAAGCCCGCCTCCGAGACCGCCTCATACCCCGGGACCCCCTGGACGACAAGAACACCATCATGGAGATCCGGGCCGGCACCGGCGGCGACGAGGCTGCCCTTTTTGTCGCGGACCTCTTCCGCATGTACTGCCGGTACGCGGATTCCAGGAAATGGAAGATCGAGGTGATGAGCCTCAACGAGACCGAGCTGGGGGGCTACAAGGAGATCGTCTTTTCGATCTCCGGGGATTCCGTGTACGAAAGCATGCGCTGGGAAAGCGGTGTCCACAGGGTCCAACGAGTGCCCGAGACCGAGGGCTCCGGACGTATCCACACCAGCGCGGTGACGGTGGCGGTCCTGCCCGAGGCGGAGGAGACGGAGGTGGACATCCGGACCGAGGACCTCCGCATCGACGTGATGCGGGCGGGCGGGCCCGGAGGCCAGTGCGTCAACACCACGGACTCCGCGGTGCGCATTACCCACCTCCCCACGGGGCTGGTCGTGCACTGCCAGGACGAGAAGAGCCAGATCAAGAACAAGGCCAAGGCCCTGCGTATCCTGCGGGCCCGGCTTTTCGACCTCGAGGAGTCCAAGCGCCAGGCCGAGCGAGCCGCGGATCGGAAGAGCCAGGTGGGCTCCGGTGACAGGTCCGAGCGTATCCGTACCTACAACTTCCCCCAGAACCGCGTCACCGACCACCGGGTCGACCTCACCCTGTATAAACTGGATCTGGTCCTCCAGGGCGACATGGGCGAGATCGTGGAGGCCCTCAAGGCCGCCGCCCGGGAAGCCGTGCTGAAGGTCGACCGGCCATGACGGTCCGGGAGGCCCTGACCCACGGGGCCTCCGTTCTTTCCGGAACCGGCTCCGAAACCCCCCGCCTTGACGCGTCCCTCCTCCTTGCCCGGGCCGCGGGCTGGTACCGGGAGGCCCTGCCGGCCCGGAATCCCGAGTCCCTGTCCCCCGGCGCCCAAGCTACCTTTCTCGAACTCCTCGCGCGCCGCGCCGAGGGGGAGAGCGTCGCCTACATCCTCGGGGAGAAGGAGTTCTACGGGCGCCGTTTCCGGGTGGACTGCCGGGTCCTGGTGCCCCGCCCGGATACGGAAACCCTGGTGGAAGCCGCCCTGGCGGCGGCCCGCGGGATCCTTGCCGGTCGGGCCGCGGGAGCCGGTATCCCGGGCCTCGGAG
>JBGSPT010000016.1:0-2732 GCA_041738475.1 Treponematales bacterium | reverse complement strand
GGTGCCGGAGCCTTCGCCCGGGCCTACCTCCCCATCCACGAAGCAATGCCCGGCTCGAACGCCGCGGGAGCCCGGCTGGAGGCCGCCCTGGGAGAGATCCACGCGGTCCGGGCTGCCCTGGGCGGGGGAGCCTCGGGAGGGGACGCTCACCGGGGTGTCGGACTCCGGGCGCCCCTGGCACGGGGACAGAGGTGGATCGCCTCGGCGGAGGAACTCAAGAAGACCCACCGCCATGCTTTGGACCTCTTCTTCCTCGGAGAAGGGGAGCGCGGAAGTGTCGAGAAGGGCCCGATGGTCCGGTCCATGAGCCCGGGCCTGGTGGTGGCCGCCGCGGACGACTGGGTCGGCGGCGAGGGGGCCGGCAAGTACCGGCGGGGTGGCCTTACCCCCCGGGCCGGGAACGGGGCGGTGATCTACGACCCCGAAACCCGGCGGTACTACACCTATTTCCACCTTCACGACGTCTCGGTCCGGCCCGGGCAGTGGGTGGATGCCGGAGACGTACTGGGCCGGGGCGGGAACACCGGCACAAACGCCCGCAAGCGGGGCCACGGCGGCCACCTCCACCTGGAGATCTACGAAGCCTCCCAAGACCGGGCCCTGGACTGCTGGGAACTGCGGGACCTGGTGCTGTCGCTTTAGCCCATTCCAGGACTTGGAACGATAGGAAGGACAGGATGAACAAGATGAAGAACAGATGAACAGGATAGAGAATAAATATAATTAATATATATATTTATCCTATACATCCGACATCTATCCTGTCCATCCTGTCAGATTTCTTATGAAATTCCCGACCGGCGCGCTATACTTAGAGGGCGACCCAAGGAGGTTCCACGATGAAACGGTGTATCCTTGTCCTCGCGGCTATATCGATCCTGGCCGCGGGCGCGACCGCTCAGGTTCAGCTCACGGATTTCCAGTCCGCATTCCAGACCTTCGCGGAGGACATGTCCGGAGTCCTGGCAGCCAACTCCACGGTGGGGAACGTCTGGTCCCACGCCTACGTGGGGGGCTTCCCCCGCTTCGGCGCGGGCCTCGCGGTTGGCGCAAACTTCGTACCCGCGGATTCTGCGGAACCCCTCTTCGCGGCGTCCGGAGCTTCCCTGCCGTCGGAACTTTCAAACCTCGGCATCCCCATACCTGCGGCGGCCCTCTCCTTCAAGATCGGACTTCCCTTCCTTAACATGGACGTGGGCGTCAAGGGCGGGCTTATCCCGGACTCCGCGTCCGCCGCGTTAGCGAGTAACGGGGTAGAAGCTACCTTTGAGACGATGGGCGTGAATATCCGGTACGCCCTGCTCAAGGACCGGCTGGTGATTCCCGCCGTATCCATCGGAGCGAGCTGGAATTATTTGAAGGGATCTGCTCAGACTGGGCTCGGACTTCCTAACCAGACTTTCAATTACTTAGTAGATACTGGCGGCGGGCCATACGATGATCCTTATGCTATAACTGTCTCAGATCCCGATGTCGATCTGAACTGGGAAGCCAATACATTTGATTTCACCCTTCAGGTATCAAAAAACTTACTCATTTTTACTCCCTATGCTGGAGCAGGTATCACGATCGGTACAACTTCTGTAAATGGAGGTATGGCAGCCGCAGTTGATATATATAGAGATGGAGTGTTACTTGATCCGGTAGCGGATGCAGACGTTATTAATGCTCTTGAACAGGCCGCGGGTATCACCATCTCCGACCAGGGCTTCCTGGTCTCCGCGGAATCCACCGCCCCGACGATCCGCATCTACGGCGGCACAAGCATCAATATCCTCATCCTGAAGCTGGACCTCATGGCTTCCTACGTGCCCGCAACCCAGGCCCTGGGCGCCCAGGTGATGGCCCGCATCCAGCTCTGACGCGCTTCGGCACGGGCAAAGTACGGCCCGTCGACTCGCGGCCGCCCCGACCGGGCGGCCGCGTACTTTTTCCGCGCATAAGCGTCGGAAGGGGTCCGCCGCCGGAATCCCCTGTTTGACAGGAACGGCTCCCCGTATATGATGTACCCATGAGCACCTCGCGCGTGAGCTACGACCTGGTCGTCCTGGCCGGGGACGTAGGCGGCACCAACACGAACCTGGCCCTGATCGGCAAGAAGGGCGGTACCTTCTCCACCCTGATCGAGGGGCATTATTCCACGAAGAGCGAGACCTCCTTCCTGGGCCCCCTGGGCCGCTTCCTGGAGGAGGCCCGGGCCCGGGTACCGGGCTTCCGGCCGGACCTCGCCTGCGTATCCGGCGCCGGACCCGTGGAGGGCGGCAGGATCCGCCTGACCAACGCCCCCTGGGACATCGACGCCCAGGCGATATCCCGGGAATTCGGGCTCCGGACCTTCCTGATCAACGACTTCACCGCCGTATCCTACGGAGTCCTCCTCCTGGATCCCGCGGACGAGACCCAGCTCCGACCCCTGGCCGGGCGAAACACCCCTCCCCCCGAGCCCCTTCCCGGGGGAGTCAAGGCCGTCCTCGGGGCGGGCACGGGCCTGGGGGTGGGGTACATCGTGCGCGTGGGCGACCGGACCGCGGCCTTCCCTTCCGAGGGGGGCCACGTCTCCCTTCCGGTCTTCGACGAGGAGACCCGCGACTTTTCCCGCTGGCTCGAGGACAGGTACGGCTTCCCGCCGGGGGCGGAGGCGGGGGTCTCCGGGCAGGGCATAGGGAACCTCTTCGCGTTCCTGGCGGAACGCGAAGCCTCCGCCGGGCGCGCCCTTTCCGGCTCCGACGCGG
>JBGSPT010000474.1:0-20799 GCA_041738475.1 Treponematales bacterium | reverse complement strand
TGGTGATCATTGTGGAGGGGCCACACCCGTTCCCATTCCGAACACGGAAGTTAAGCCCTCCTACGCCGATGGTACTGCCTTCGCGGTGGGAGAGTAGGTCGTCGCCAGGCTTTTTTTTATTTCAGTGGTCTGTGGACGGTGAACAGTGGTCGGTGGTCGGAATGGTTCCAGTGCACGGGCTTTTCCGACGCATAAACGTGCGATTTGACCGTGTCCGGTTGCCGGGTCCGACCACTGTCCACCGTCCACCGTCCACTTCCCGACGAAACTTGCTCCCGGGGGCAAAAAATGCTACACTCCACGGAAGATGGCCGGTTTGCTGTCCCAGGCCTCATAAAACGGGGGAGTCATGTCCGAAACGGAAAGTCAGATCCAGCTCGTCACCTTTCAGTTGAGCGAGGAACTGTACGGAATCGACATAATGGACGTGAAGGAAATCGTGCGGATCCAGGAGATACGCGCCATCCCGAACGCGCCGGCCTATGTGGAAGGCCTCTATAACCTTCGCGGCGAGATCATCCCGATCATCAATCTCCACAAGAGGTTCCATCTTAAGAGGGCCGCGCTCGGCGAGGATTCGGAACTTCTGTCGGGGTTCATCATCATCGAGGTGGCTGGAATGAAGCTCGGGGTCATTATCGACAAGATAGAGCGGGTCACCCCGATCGAGGCCGACGAGATACAGCCGCCGCCCCAGATGCTCAGCGGAATAGGCACGGAATACATCCAGGGAGTCGTGAACCAGAAAGACGGGTACCTGATCATCCTGGATATCCGCCGCCTCTTCAACGCCCGGGAGCTTCAGAAGATAGAGGATCTCAGAAAATAGGACAGCCTTAGATGATCATTCCCGTTCGTTCTTCCTATATCCGCCGCAAGGATATGGACTCCGTCCTCTCCTGCATGGTGGAGGATGCCGCGGAAACCGGCGGCTTTCTCGCGAAATTCCTGCGGACCGCAAAGGAACAGCTAAGCTTCGACCAAGGTGCGGCGTTCCGTAGTCCCCTGTCCGCCCTCGAGGCCGCCCTGGACTGCTTTTCCCTGCCCGAGGGGGCGTCGGTGGCGCTTTCCGCGCTTTCGCCCGCGTACTATGTTCAGGCACTCAAGAACAAGCGTCTAAGCCCCTTATGGATGGATATTCATTCCGATACGGGTTGTCCCGACCCGGAATCCCTCGCGAGGGCTCGGGAAGGCGCCCGCCTTCTCCTCCTGTTCGAAGGCGCGGGCATCCTTCCGGACCCGGCGGATTACGTGGACCTGGGGATCCCCATCATCGAGGACGTCTCGGAGAGCCTGGGGGCCTTCATCGGCCAGACCCGGGCGGGATCCCTGGGCGCTCTTGTGATGCTGGGCCTGGAGCAGGGCGGCTTGGTCACCGCCGGCGGCGGAGCCTTGGTCTACGCGAACAGCCGGAGGGAGGCGCAGGTTCTCCGCAACCTTTCGGACTCCCTGCCTCCGGAGTTGCTGATGACGGACCTGAACGCGGCACTGGGACTCTCCCAGATACGCGCCATGGAACGAACCTTCGAACGGCGCCGGGAACTGGCCCGGCTGTTCGAGGAGTCCCTGTCCCGATCCAAGCATGCGGCCTTGAGGCTGCCGGGGGAGGGAGAGCCGGCCTACTTCGGCCTTCCCGTGATCCTGCCTTCGGGAGTCAAGGACGTCCGGGCATACGCACGGAAGAAGGAAGTGGATACCGCGCTGGCCTTCGAAGGCTCCTGCGTCGCCCGTTCCCTCGTTCCCGAGGAGGCCTGCCCTAGAGCCGCGTCCTTGGCTCTCCGATGCCTGATGTTCCCTCTTCATCCGCGGATAGGCAAGTCGGCGGCCCAGAAAGTTTCCAGGGTGCTCGCGACCCTGCCCTGAAGGAGGCTTCCCGTGCAGACCGATCCCGGCCGTGTCCTGATCATCGCGAACCTGTCGAAGGATGATGCCGGCGAGGTCGCCCGGGACATCGGCCACTTCCTGCGCGAGCGTGGTCACACCGTCGACGTGCACGCCTTCGCGGGCAAGCCGGACGAAGCCCCCGTCGTCGCAGGAGCCTCCTTCGCCGTCTCCCTGGGCGGGGACGGCACCGTCCTCTATTCATCCCGCATAACCGCTCCCTGGAAGGTCCCCGTATTTCCCGTGAACCTGGGCAGCCTGGGCTTCATCGCCTGGATCCGGAAGTCCGACTGGAAGCACCGGCTCGAGGAATGCCTGGCAGGGCGGCTCACACTATCGGAGCGGGTGATGCTTGACGTGGAGGTCGTCCGGGACGGCCGCACGGAAGCCCGCTTCACCGCCCTGAACGAGGGGGTCGTGTCGGGATCCGGAAGCGCCAAGATACTGGATCTCAGGGTCACCGTGAGCGGCGCCCCCCTTTGCTCCTACAAGTCCGACGGGGCCATCGTCGCGACCCCCACGGGTTCGACCGCCTATTCCCTGGCCGCGGGGGGACCCATCCTGGAGCCGGACCTGGACGCCCTGGTCTTCAATCCGATCTGCCCCTTCGCGCTCTCCAACCGCCCCCTGGTCCTCCCGGGCAGCGAGGAGATCGAGGTGAACGTCGCGGAAAAGCAGAGAAGCTCCCTGATCCTGACCCTGGACGGCCAGGACTTCTTCGATCTGGTTCCCGGAGACCGCATCCTGTTCCGACGTTCCGAGTCCCGGGCGCGGATCTGGTGCGCCGGCCGGGCTTCCTTCTACGACGTGCTCCGGCACAAGCTCAACTGGTCGGGAGGGCCGGATGCTTGAGGAGCTGACGATCCGGGACTTCGCCCTAATCGACAGGGTGAGCGTCCGCTTCGGTCCCGGGCTCAATCTCCTGACCGGCGAGACCGGAGCCGGAAAGTCCATCCTGATCGGCGCGCTGGGCTTCCTGCTCGGTGGCAAGGCGGATACGGGCATAATCCGCTCGGGGGCGGAGGAAACCCTGGTGACCGGCATCCTGGACGTATCCTCCAACGCCGAGGCCAAGGCGTGGCTGTCCGGCCGCGGCATGGACTGCGAGGAGGGAACCGTAGTCATCCGGAGGTCCTTGAAAAATACGGGCCGCGGGTCCGTATACATACAGAACGTACCCGCGGTCCGGCAGGACCTGGCGGACTTCACGAGTCTCCTGGTCGACGTGCACGGCCAGCACGAGCATCAATCCCTTCTGCGTTCTGATTCCCAGCGGCGACTTTTAGACCGTTTCGCCCGCATCGAGGCGGAGGTTGAGGAATTCGGAGAACGTTTCGCCCTGCTCAGCACCCGCCGGAAGGATTTCGAGAAGATGGCCGCCTCCGAGAGGGAGAGGGCCCGGGAGGCGGAGCTGTTGGCCTTCGCGGTGGAGGAGATCACCAAGGCCAAGCTAAAACCCGGGGAAGACGCGGAGCTGGACGAGGAAGAACGTCTCCTTTCCCAGTTCGAGAAGCTCGCGTCCGCTGCGGAGGAAGCCCGGGACCTCCTCGGCGATCCGACCGGAGGGGCCCTGCCGTCCCTGCGGAAGGTTAGATCTCTTCTGGAAGCCGCCCAGGCCATCGATCCGAAGATCTCGGATCTGGCCCGTCGGGTGGACGACGGCTACTACGAACTGGAAGACGTATCGGACACCCTGCGGCACTACACGGATTCCCTTCGTTTCAGCCCGGAGCGCCTGGAGGCCGTGGAGACCCGGATCGCGGAGCTTCAGAAGCTAAAGAAAAAATACGGCGACACCCTGGAAGAGGTGACAGCCTACGGCGCGGACGGGGCGGCCCGTCTGGAACGTCTTTCGAATTGGGAAGAGGACAAGGCCGCCTTGGAAGCGGAGATCTCGGCTCTGGAGCGGGAGGTCTACGACCGCGCCCTGGCCATCTCAAAGTCCCGGGCCGCCTCCGGCGCGGATCTGGAGGAGCGGATCGTCGGTATCCTCCGTACCCTGGGCATGCCCAACGCCCGGTTTTCCATACGACTTTCCCGAAAGGAATCCGACGGCGGAAAGGCGGTGGTCGGTCCCTACGGCGTCGACGAGATCGATTTCCTGATTTCCCCGAACCGGGGGGAACCTCTCCGGGAGCTCGCGCGGATAGCATCGGGCGGCGAGATGAGCCGGGTCATGCTGGCCGTGAAGACGACCCTGGCCGATTCTGACACCATCGGGACCCTGATCTTCGACGAGATCGACGCGGGGATCGGCGGGGAGATCGCTCTTTCCGTGGGCGAGCACCTGCATGCCCTGGCCGCCCGCAAGCAAGTTCTATGCATCACCCATCTTGCATCCATCGCGGTTCGCGCCGATACTCACTACAGGGTGGAAAAAGCCGTCCATCAGGATCGGACGGTCACCCGCCTTGCGGCCCTGTCCGGGGAGGCTACGGCCCGGGAGATTGCGCGCATGCTGGCGGGCGATTCAAAAACCGAAGTGTCCTACGCCCACGCTGTGGAACTCCTTAGGCGCTACGGGAACTGGCGGGATAACGATGGGTAAGATTACGCAGGAGCAGCGCAACCTTTACTTCGAAAAGGTGAAGGAATACAAGAAGCTCATCGACACCCGTCTTTCCAAGGAAAAGACCCTCCAGGAACTTCTGAAGACCGATGATCCGGGGGTGTCCTATAAACGGATCGCCGCGGCCGAGGAGGCCTTGAACGTCGCCTCCCATTATATTTTGATCAACTCCGTTTCCGTGGCACTCCTGGGTATCAAGAACGAGGATTTCCTGGCGGAAGCCCGCCGTGCCATAGCCAGGTCCATTAAACACTTCGAGGATACCGTAACCTCCTATATAGACGCCCCCTACTCGGATTACGAGAAGAACTTGGAGGCGATATCGGACCTGAGTCCCCAGAACCGCTTTCAGCTCCTCATGAAACTCGGATTTGCGATCAAGGAGCTCGAGGACGCCTACGGAGAGATGTCCCGGTGGAAATGGGCCTTCATCGAGCTCTGGGGAAAGTACGCCACGGTCTCCAAGAATCTACTGGACCTCAAGAACCTGCCGGCGAACCTGGATTTCGACTCCCCCAACCGGGAGGTCACCCACAACCATCTGTCCATGGTCAAACGCCTGTTCCGCGACTCCGCGGACAAGTACCGGGAAAAGTACGAGATCTTCTCCAACAAGGCGGAGGACTTCCGGATAGCGATCCTCTTCCTGAACGCCATCCGGCGGGTTCACGCCGTCCTGGGCGATCGGGACGATGTCGAGGAGCTGAAGAAAAAGGCCGACATCTGGACCGCCAAGCTCGAGAGCGACATCAAGAAGAGGGAAGCTCCGAAACGCTGATCAGGAACCGGCCAGTTCGTGCAGCGAGTCGAAGGGCAGGATGTCGGACATCGTCGTCCGAACTTCAATCGTGTCCCCGTGGCCGAAAACGATGGGCATGGCGGGGTCGGCGAACTCGCTCAAGACCTGCCGACAGGCTCCGCAGAGGCAGACGGGATATTCCGCTTCGGGAGTGCAGATGGCCAGGGCGCGGTACTTCCGGCGGCCTGAGGACACGGCCGCGGTGACGGCGCTCCGCTCCGCGCAGATCGTCATCCCGAAGGACCTGTTCTCCACGTTGGCGCCGGTGACCACGGTGCCGTCTTCGCAGAGGAGCGCCGCGCCTACCCGGAATTTTGAATAGGGGGAGTAGGAATACCCCGCTGCTCTGCGGGCTTCCCTGTACAGGTCTTCGAGTTCCATCGCGTTCTCCCGCGGCTTCTGGGTTTGGGTTCGGTTGACAACGGGAGCCCATACTATATACCATAACCTGCGCCCTGGAAAGTAAAACCGGACTTGGGAAGGCCGCGATGCGGGATGTAGACGAACGTCCGAACAGGCTGTTGTACGCTCTCATCGTCCTTGCGTTTCTCTCGTACTTCTTCGCCGCCGCCGCGCCGCTGCGGAAGGAACTCGCCTTCCGCCCCGCCTGGGCCGCGGACGTCTCCCGGGACGCCGATCCGGCACCGTCCCCGGATCCGGCGAAGGCCTTTTCCTTTCAGTTGGGCAATCGCTACGGTATGGCGGCTTCCGACGGAAAACACGTCTGGTCCAGGAAGGCGGACTTCGACGCCGCCGTTTCGGATGCGCTATTCATACCCTACGGCCGGGAATCGCGGTCCCTGACCGCCTTCGCGCCGGACGGCGGTTCCGCGTTCCTTATCCAGGCCGAAGGCTGGCCCGTCTTCCGATCGGGACGCTTGTTCCTGATATCGCCGGAGATGGACTCCCTGTCGGAATACTCCCGGGACGGTAAAATCCTGTGGTCCTACGATTTCCCGTTCAAGATCTCCGATTTCGACGCCTCCGCGTCCCTGGCCGTGGCGGGGACCCTGGAAGGCGGCATCGAATGCGTGGATTCCTCCGGCAAGTCCGTTTTGAGCTTCGCCCCCGGAGGAAGCCGGATCGAGGTGGTGCTGGGGGTTGCCCTGGATCCCCGGGAGGAGGCGATCGCCGCGGTATGCGGCGCGGACCGGCAGAGATTCGTGCTGTTGGTCCGGAAGGGCGGGGCCTTCAAGGTCCAGTACCACCGGTACCTGGACAGCGATTACCGGGAACCCGTCACGGTTCGTTTCACCCGGGACGGCCGCTACGTCCTCTACCGGCAATCCGAGGGGATCGCCGTGTACGACCGCCAGACCGGCAGGGAATCCCTGCTGCCCGTACGCGCCGAAAGCTTCGAGCTGGAGGCGGATCCTGTCCGGGGACTGGAGTTCCTTTTCGCCCGTACCGCCCGTACCGGGTCGGTCGTCTGTTTCGAGCCGCCGGCTCGGATCATCTTCTCCTACACTCTCCCCGGTGGAGCCCTCTGGGCGCGGTACCTGGATCAGAGCCTCTACCTCGGCTCCGGCTCGGTCCTGGGAAGAATCGACATATCGGAGGAATGAATGGGACGGACGGCGCGGCGGATCCTCGTGACCATCCTGGCTTGCGCGGTCCCCGTCGCGGGCCTGGGATCCCTTGAATGGCCCGTTTCCGGAGGCGCTCCGGTCCTGACCTTCGGCAGCTTCCAGGGGGGCCGCTTCTATCCCTCCATGACCGCGGGGCCCGAGGGAGTACCTGTCCGCGCGGTCGGAGCCGGAGAGATCGGCTTCCTCTTCGACGGGGACAAGCTGCCTTCGGGGCTTCCTTGCCCCTTGGGCTCCTTCGTGGCCCTGAGCCATCCGGACGGCATGATCAGCGTGTACGGCGGGATGGAACGGGGAAGTCTGCCTCGATATCTCCGTTCCGTCTCTTCCGGCGATGTCCTTGGCAGGTCCGGGTCATCGGGGTATTATACGGGCCGGGAAGCTTCGTTCACCCTCTTCGACCGGGTCAAGCGGCAGTACCTGAATCCCCAAGTCCTTCTGCCTCCGGTCCGCGACGAACGGGCGCCCTTGGTGCGGGGGATATTCCTTGCCGCCGGGGATCGGCTCCTTCCGTTGGGGGAAACCCGTTCCGTGCGCCAGGGAACCTACGAAATCATCGCGGATATACAGGATCCCCTGAACCCCTCTGACCCGCGGCCCCGGGCGCCGTTTTCCATCCGGCTTATCATCGACGGAAAGGAAGTCGTTCGCTATCTTTACGATGCCGCCCGGGCGGAATCCGGCAGGCTCCTGTTCTTCGGATCCGCGCGCCGGGACTCCGGGACCTTTTTCCTGGCGGACGGCAGGTTCCGGCTGGGAAGCTTCCTCCTGGCCCGGGGCCGGACGACCGTGGTTCTCATCGTAACCGATTACGCCGGAAACGAACGGGAAGCCGGCGGCGTCATCCTGGTCGATTGAAGCTTCCGAGAAGCTTGGCCGCGGTTCTGGAAAGGGGAGGGCCATGGGGGACTACGGATTCCTGGGGGACCGGCTCGAGGAAGTGCGCATCCGGGTGGAACGGGCCGCGGAACGATCGGGACGCGACTCCGGGGCGATAGGAATCCTGGGGGTCACCAAATTCCACCCCCTGAGCGCCGTCCAAGCCGCCTACGACGCGGGCATCCGGGTTTTCGGGGAGAACCGCGTCCAGGAAGCCTTGGACAAGTACCCCGGGTTCCTGGCCCGCTGTCCGGACGCGGAAGTCCACATGCTCGGGCACCTTCAAGGAAACAAGGTTAAGAAAGCCGTCACCCTGTTCCGTTGTGTCCAGTCCGGAGACTCCCCTGGCCTGCTCGCGGAGCTCGACCGGAGGGCCGCCGCGGAGGGCCGAACGGTGGACGTGCTCCTGGAACTGCATACCGGAGAGGAATCCAAGAGCGGGTTCCCGGATCGGCGTTCGGCACTCGAGACCTGCGCCCTCCTGCCCGGCCTTCGGAACCTCCGGATGCGGGGTCTCATGACCATGGCACCCTATACGGACGACGTATCCGCGATCCGGTCATCCTTCCGCTCGCTCCGTTCCCTGTTCGAGGAGATCGTCTCGGCCCGGACCTTCCCGGCCCTGGATACCCTGTCCATGGGCATGTCCAACGACTTCGAGATCGCGGTCGAGGAAGGCGCGACCCTCCTGCGGCTGGGGACCGTCCTGTTCGGTCGGAGGGATCCCGGGTGAGAGGGATACCCGCCGTCCTGGCCGCCGCGGCCCTGCTCTGGGCCGCGGCCTGTCCGTCCGCCCCTGCCCAGGAGGTCCCTGTATCCTCCGGCGAGGAAGCCGCGGCGTCATCCCCGGGCATGGAAGCGGCGCCCGGCGCCCTTCCCGGAGCCTTCGTCTCCGAGGATCGCTCACCCTTCCTGACGGGGCTGCGGAGGTTTGAGATCGTCGCGTTCGGATCCTTCCCCATCATGCTCTTCTACGCGAACCTGGGCTTCGACATCTCCCGGTACGCCCGGTCGGGGTACGATCCGTTCTACGCTCCCTGGCCCTTGAAGAACGAGTACTCCTACAAGCCCTCGACCCGGGAAATCCTAGCCTCCATCGGGACGGCGGCCCTGCTTTCCGTGGGAGTCGGAACCCTGGACGCCGTCATCCGGGCCTCCCGCGACCGCAGGGCCGGGGGAAGAGCGAGA
This sequence comes from Treponematales bacterium, assembly GCA_041738475.1. Taxonomy (GTDB): domain Bacteria; phylum Spirochaetota; class Spirochaetia; order Treponematales; family UBA12059; genus JAAYUR01. Next base: position 11,897 of record JBGSPT010000474.1, on the reverse strand, counting down.
GTTGACAGCCCCTAGCGGCCGTACTAGTATGGAAATGTGAAAGCCATGAAACCGAAAACCCTGATCGTCTATGAGGATTCCGAGGAGGATCTGGCCGAGGCCGCCCGGGATATGGAACGGCTCGCGGCATCCGCCGGTGCAGCCGTCCGCCTGAGGGCCGCCTCGTCGGTCACCGCTTCGGAGGTCCTGGCCTCACGCCTTTTCGTGTTCGGAGCCCGGGAACCCGATTCCCCTTCCTACGCGGAACTCCGCAGGCTTTTCCGGGGCATCAACCTGGCGGGCAGACGGGCGGCGTTCTTCGGCTCGCCGGGATCCAAGGGTGTCGAATCCCTGAAGAGATCCCTGAAGGACACGGATATCTCCCTCTCCGGCCAGGATCTCGACGTCGCTTCGGGACCCGCGGCCGTAACCGCCTGGTTCACGGCGGCGCTGGATTTCTGACCCAATCCGAGGATCAACATGCCCCAGGGATTCAACCTTGACGACGCCATCCGCAAGGTGCCGGACTTTCCCAAGAAGGGAATTCTCTTCTACGACATCACGAGCATACTGATGAAGCCCGACGCCTTCGGGTACTGCGTGGACGCTATGGTCAAGCTCTACAAGGGCCAGAACATCGACGCCGTGGCAGCGATCGAATCCCGGGGGTTCCTGTTCGCGGCGCCCTTCGCCCGAAAGCTGGAATTGCCCCTGATCCTGGTGCGCAAGAAGGGCAAGCTTCCCGGGCGGACCGTTTCCAAATCCTACGCCCTGGAATACGGCCAGGCGGAGATCGAGATGCACGCGGAGGATATCCCCGCCGGCGGCCGTGTCCTGATCGTGGATGACCTGGTGGCGACCGGAGGCACCCTCCGGGCCGCGGCGGACCTGCTGACCGAGGCCGGCGCCCTTCCCGTCGGGGTGTTCTGCGTCATCGGGCTGCCCTTCCTCCACTACGACCGGGTCCTGGAGGGGCTTCCCGTTAAGACCCTGATCGAGTATTTCGGGGAGTGATCCGGTCGTTGAAATCTCCGGGCCGTTTCAATACCTTGTAACACATCGACTTTCCGGCGGTCCGTCCGCTGAACCCTAGGAGGGGATATGCTCGGCTCCCTGAAACGCGACCCGAACTGGAAGGGACGGAGGGGTCCCGTAGTTCTCGTGGTCATGGACGGTGTGGGGTACGGCGCCTACGAGGAAGGGGACGCGGTGCGGCGGGCCCTGATGCCCCAGTTCCGGTCCCTGGAAGAATCCTGCCCACGCACCCGGCTCAAGGCGCATGGCACCGCGGTGGGACTGCCCTCGGACGACGACATGGGCAATTCCGAAGTAGGGCACAACGCCATCGGCTGCGGCCGGGTCTTCGCCCAGGGCGCCAAGCTGGTTTCCGCGTCCATCGAAACCGGGGCCCTCTTCCGGGGGGAGACCTGGAAACGCCTCGTGGCCAACGTGCGGTCATCCGGCGGGAAGCTGCACTTCATCGGCCTGTTTTCCGACGGGAACGTCCATTCCCACCTCGACCATCTCAAGGCCATGATCGGCCGTGCCGCGGAGGAAGGGGTCAAGGCGGTCCGCGTCCACCCGCTCTTCGACGGCCGGGACGTGGGGGAACAGAGCGCCCTGGACTACCTGGATCCCTTCGAGGCCTTCCTGGCCGGGTTCAACGGCAGGGGTTTCGATTACCGGGTCGCTTCCGGGGGCGGGCGAATGTACATCACCATGGACCGCTACGGAGCGGACTGGGACATGGTCCGGCGGGGCTGGGAAGCTCACGTCCTCGGAAAGGGCCGCGCCTTCCCGAGCGCCCGAGAGGCCGTGCTGGCTTACCGGGCCGAGAAACCCTCGGTCATCGACCAGGATCTCGGGGAGTTCGTGGTGGTCGAGGACGGGAAGCCCGTCGGGACCATCGAGGATGGTGACTCGGTAGTCTACTTCAATTTCCGGGGAGACCGGGCCCTGGAGATCACGGCGGCCTTCGAGCAGGACGATTTCGACAAGTTCGACCGGGTCCGCAGGCCCAAGGTCCAGTACGCGGGGATGATGGAGTACGACGGGGACCTCCACGTACCGGCCCAGTACCTGGTGGAACCTCCCTCCATCGACAGGACCCTTGGGGAATACCTTGCGGCCTCCAAGGTCCGCCAGCTGGCCGTCTCGGAAACCCAGAAGTTCGGGCACGTGACGTATTTCTTCAACGGCAACCGCACCGGGAAGTTCGACGAGTCCCTGGAGGACTACGTCGAGATCCCCAGCGACCGCCTTCCCTTCGAACAGCGGCCCTGGATGAAGTGCGCGGAAATCACGGACCGCCTCCTTTCGGAGATTCCCTCCGGAAAGTACGGCTTCATCCGAGTAAACTTCCCCAACGGGGACATGGTCGGCCACACCGGGGTTTTGCCGGCTGTGGTCTGCTCCCTGGAGGCCATGGATCTGCAGATCGGCCGACTGCGCGCCGCCGTGGAGAAGGCCGGGGGCATCCTGATCCTGACCGCGGACCACGGAAACTCGGACGACATGTACGAGCACGACAAGAAGTCCGGCCAAGTCTCCCGCAAGCCCGACGGAACCCCCAAGGCCAAGACGAGCCATTCCTTGAATCCCGTGCCCTGCGTGATCTACGATCCCGAGTACAAGGGCGAGTACGAGACGGAGCTCATTCCCGGCCTGGGCATCAGCTCCCTGGCAGCCACCTGCTCGCGCCTTCTGGGCTTCGAGCCCCCGGAGGGCTACGATCCGGCTGTCCTGAGGATGAGGGGCTGACCATGCTCGAGGTGGAGCTCAAGGCGCGCATCGAGGATCCCGAGGCGGTCGAGGGTCGGGTCGCCTCCTTCGCACGGTTCCTGAAGAAGGTGGACAAGAGCGACTCCTACTGGCACGGCCCCGGATGGAGGGAGCGGCGAGGGACCCGGGGATTCCGGGTGCGCTCAGAGGGGGTATCCTTCGTGGTCACCTTCAAGACCAAGCGCCTCGAAGGCGGCTTCGAGATGAACCAAGAGCGGGAGTTCGAGATCTCAGATCCCGCGGTCTTCGACGAGTTCGTGGGGCGGATAGGATGCGAGCCCTATTACCGCAAGCGAAAGGTCGGCTCCGCCTACGAGTACGAGGGGATGACCCTGGAGATCCTGCGGGTCGAGGGTGCAGGGAACTTCCTGGAGATCGAGCGGCTGCTTCCGGCCGATTCCCCCTCCGTCCTGGAAGAGGCGCGGACCGGCCTCAAGGCTGCCCTGGACAAGGCGGGCGTCCCGGAGTCGGCGATCGAGAAGCGTACCTACTCGGAACTGATCCTGGGAAAGGAAGGGGTCTCCTTCTCCTGAAGGCCGCCGGTCGGGCGGCGGGTCCCGGGAGGGAGACCCCGAAGCACCGAAGCCTCTACGGTCCTGCGGATCTCCTCGCACATCGCCGTACGGTAGAACTTGCTCCGCAGGGTCGTGACGATCCCCCGGTCAGAAACCGGAGGCGGAGTCTCGGCCTGGGAGGGGGCCTCCACGGGAACGGCCCCCGCCGCTTCGTACTCGGCCCGATGCTCCGGCTTGCAGACTACCCGCACCCCTTCCAGGATCCCCGCCTTCGCGAGGACGAGGCCGGCACGGCACCATGCGGCGATTACGATCCCTTCCTTCGCTGCGCGGCGGAGGAAGTCCAGGACCCTCGGGTCGGATTGAAGGTTCCCATGGAATTTGCCGGGAAGGAGGATCACCGCATCGTATTCCGACGGATCCCCCAGGTCCTCCAGGGAGATGTCGGCCTTGAAGGGCTTCTGTCCCGCGTTCCGGGAGCCCCAGGCGCAGGGAAATATCTCCGGCCTGTGAGCCGCGGTCGTGAGCTTCCAGCCGAACCCCCGGAGCTGTTCCAGGATGCTCGGGACCTCGTCCTCGATCATGAAATTGGCGCCGTACTGCTCGTCCAGGAGCAGCAGGGCGGAAATATTCCCCGCGTCCCGCGCGGATCCGGCGCCTGCCGTATCTTTCATCCCGTTTCCTTCCGCGCAGGCCGCCGTCGTGAGGATCGCGGCCAGGGCGATGGCGTTTCCAATTCCGGCATGCATTTCCGGCCTCCGACGCGAGTATATCGGAGGCTCCGGCGTTCGGGACTTGATACTTCTTGCTATTTACGTCTCGGGAATCCGCCCCGGGACACGGGGATGTAGATGTCCACTTCCGAATCCGGGTCCCCGGGGCTGTCGGCATGGAAGCGCTCGGTATAGATGTCGAAATCGAAAGCCTCCCGGACGCCCAGGTCCGAAGCGGGAAGGAAGGCTCCGTAGAGATACAGAAAGGTCTCCTTCTCCAGAGCCGGCGCCCCGCGGTGCACGGCCCGGAGATAGGTACCCGCGGGAATTCGGAAGGTCCGGAAATCCGCGGGCGGATTCCCCCGGTTCCATTCCATGCCCGCCAGGTATTCCAGGACGGGCTCCTCGGCCCTTCCCGCAGGGGGCCAGCCGATTCCGTACCGCCTTTCGGGATATCCGCCGCCCGCGGCCGCCCGCAGACGGGGAGCCGACCGTTCCCAATGATCCCCGATGTCCGCTCCCAGGGTCGGGGATCCGAGGTCGCAGAGGAATCCGAGGCCCGCGACGAGGGTATCCCCGAGGACCACGATCTCCGGGGGCCCGGCCAGATGGACGGGGTCGCTTATCCGGACATCCTCCATCAGGGAGAAGGGCTTCATGACCCGGGCGGGTTCGGTCCTCCTGCGATACAACTCCGGGGTGACCCCGAAGAGGGACTTGAAGGATCGGGTGAAGGCTTCATGGGACTGGAAGGTGTATTCCCGTGCGATGGCACCCACGGACTTGCCGGTCTCGGCCAGGTCCCGGGCGGCCTCGGAGAGTCTGCGCTTCCGTATGTATTCCCCCGGAGGAAGACCCGCAGCCAGGGTAAAGAGCCTGCAGAAATGGAAGAGGGAGTATCCGGCATTCCGGGCCGCGGATTCCATGACGAAGGATTCTCGGAGCTTGCTTTCCAGGAACAGGATTCCGTTCCGCACCGCATCACCGCCGTCCACGATTCCGATATCCCCCTTCGCGATCCGTCCAATTTTTAGTATACCACGGACCGGCCCTCCGGGGGATCACCGAGGGGCGTCTAGACCCGGAGCACCGAAGACGCAGGAGGTCCTGCCTGCGGTCGGTCCGGCAACGGATCCGGCCGCGGGCCTCACCCCGCAGGCCTTACGGCCGCTTCGGAACCGGTACCCTCCGTACACGGCCACGCGTCAGGGAGCCGAGAAGCACTCGATCCGCCAAGCCTTCGGAGCTTCGGATGTGCTCGAGGAGATCCTCCAGAAGCCCGGGATCCGCGGCATCCTCCTTGTTTAGAAGGAGTATCCTTCGGCAGCCTGCCGGGCAGCCCTTGAAGAGCCCTTCCGGGTGCCGGATCAGGGCGACCAGATGCCCGGGACCGAAGGGCTCTCCGATCCCGCAGCCCGTCCGGAGGGAAAGGAGCTCCGGACGGTGCGCGTTTCCGGCCAGGAGGGGCCGCCCCAGGCAATCCAGGCCGATGACGCCGACCAGGGTGTCCGTTTCAAGCGGCACGACGGGTTCATGCTCCGCGGGCGCCTTCACGGGGAGCCCCCGGGAACCGTCCGCCTCCAGAAGAAGAAGATCGCAGCCTAGGGCGAACCTGGGAACCCAAAGCGGATGGACGCCCGCGAGCTTACCCTCTTCGGGCACCGTCCGGGCCGCCAGGACCGGCGGCGGTCCGCCTGGGACCGGGCTCGAAATCACCGGTTCCGTATCCTCTCCGGGGGGAGGCGGCTCGGAGAACCGGATGTCCGTAAAAACGGGTCCGATCCGGCGGCCCGGCTCCAAGCGCGGATCCCGGATGTGGGTGGTGGTGGTGACGACGGTCCGATAGGACTCCGCGGAATCCGCCGCGGCGAAGAGTACGAAGGTTTTTCCTCCCGCGCCGACGAAGGCCACGATCCGCGGCACGGGCCCGGGAAGGTCCGGCAGGCCCAGGGAGTCGGCCAGGCCGGTTGCGAGGGGCCTCCGTTTTTCGGGAATCGGCCAGGGCGGGCGGCTTGCTTTCGTCTTGGGAATGAGCATGTGCAGGAGGATACGACCTTCCCGCGGCATGAGCAAGGGACCGGGACACCCCCCAAGTACGAAACCCCGACCGCCGAAGGCCGATCGGGGTTTCGTATGGGCGCTGAGGGATTTGGTCTCTGGTCGCATGCATCCTGCATGCTCCCGACAACCCGCCTCAGCACCTCTCGGCGCATCCCTGCGCCTCGGGCTCGCATTCGCTCGCCACGGTGCTTCGGTTCAAATCCCTCAACGCTAATAATGTTGAACGCCGCCTTGCGGCGGCGTTCTTCGGTTGGGCGCTGAGGGATTTGAACCCCCGACATCCTGGGTGTAAACCAGGCGCTCTGACCAGCTGAGCCAAGCGCCCGCATCGCGGGACATTAGCACGGGGGACGGGCTTCGTCAATCGGAAGGCTTCGCGGGCTTGAAGCGGAGATCCGGAAGCCCCGAGGTGCAGGCGCGCCGCACGCGGAGGCGACGGTCGACGTTGCCGCCCGCTGTCAACCGTGATAGACTATGATTCGGCATCGGCATAGTTCAAGATCTATCGCGTCCCTCGATCCGGGAGACTCCATGGAACTCGTCGGAATCGGCAACGCCTTGCTGGATGTGATCTCCTTCGTGGAACCCGACTATCCGCCCTACCTGGGCGTGCACAACTCCACCACCAACCACGTTCCCTACGACCGGATGGAGGACCTCCTTCTGGCCGTGCCGGATCCCATATTCGTGGCCGGAGGCGGCGCCGCCAATACGATACGGGTTGCCGCCCTCCTGGGGCTCCGGGGGCGTTTCGTGGGAGCCGTGGGCCGGGACCGTTTCGCGGATCTCTTCCGGCGGGACATGGAGGAAGCGGGGGCGGAGTTCCTGGAAGTGGAAAAAAAAGAGCCCACGGGCATCTTCCTGGCCCTGGTGGGGGAGGACGGATCCCGGGCCATCGTCGTCTCCCCCGGAGCGGCGGGGGAGCTGTCGGTCCCGGAGATCCCGGACAAGACCTTCGTCCCCGGGGCTATCCTGTACGTGGACGGCTTCATCGCCTCCCGGAGGGAACTTTTCATCCATATCCTGGAGCGGGGCCGAAGGGCGGGCATGCGGGTGGCCGTGGACGCCGCCAGCTTTTCCCTGGCAAACCGCAACGCCGCCTTCTTCCTGGACGCCTTCGAGGAGTACTGCGAGTGGGTCTTCGTGAACGAGGATGAGCTTCGCGCCTTGGCGGGCCTGCCCCTGGACGAGGCCCTTTCGCTCTTCGCGGCCTCCAGGTTCGAGCTGATCGTCAAGCGGGCCGAGCGTGGGGCCATCTGGGCCTACGGGGACCGGAGGATCGACAGCCCCGTCCGGGCCTTTACCCCCATGGACGAAACCGGAGCCGGGGACGCCTTCGCGGCGGGGTTTCTGGCCGCCGTCCTGGAAGGCAAGCCCCCGGAGGTCTGCCTTCGCATGGGCAACCGCGTGGCCGAGGAGATCATCCAGGTGCCCGGCTGCCGTCTGGATCCTGCACGGATCCGGAAAGCCCGTCAGTCCGTATTGGTGTAATCTTCCTTACTCGCGGCTAAAACCTCTTAAACCCGGTCAAGTCTCCCGGAATCGTCTTGAAAATATTGCCCGAACGGGTCAAACCTCGTATTTTATAGGTCATAATCCTGAGAAAGGAGCCAGCTATGCCGGACAACGAGATCATCCCCATCGACCAGCTTCTGCCCGCCAAGATACCTATCATACCCCTCATGGGGAAACCGATATTTCCCGGGATCTTCACCCCCATCATGGTGGGAAACGGCGACGACGTCGGCACCGTGGACGAGGCGGTGCAGGCGGACGGTATCGTGGGACTCGTGATGATCAAGAACGAGTTCGAGAAGCCTACCTCCCAGGATCTGCACCAGGTGGGGACGGTGGCCAAGATCGTGAAGCGGATCAACCTGCCCGACGGCTCGGTCAACATCTTCATATCCACCCTCAAGCGGTTCAAGGTCAAGAAATTCCTGACCAAGCAGAGCCCCATCGTGGCCGCCGTGGAGTACCTGGAGGAGGAGATCGACGACGCCGACGAGGTGAAGGCCCTGACCCGGGCCCTGCTGTCGGAAATGAAGCAGGTCTCGGAAAACAACCCCCTCTTTTCCGAGGAGATGCGGCTCAACATGGTCAACATAGACCATCCGGGCAAGATCGCGGACTTCATCGCCAGCATCCTGAACCTGGACAAGAACGAGCAGCAGAAGATCCTGGAGATGCTCAACGTGAAGGATCGGATGGAGAGGGTGCTCCTGTTCATCAAGAAGGAGCAGGAGCTCCTGAAGATCCAGAAGCGGGTCCAGCAGGAGATCAACGAGCGGATCGAGAAGAACCAGCGGGAGTACTTCCTCAAGGAGGAGCTCAAGGCCATCAAGGGCGAGCTTGGAATGCCCACGGATTCCAAGAGCTCGGATTATCAGAGGTTCAAGGAGAGGATCGAGGGCTTCGGATTCAAGGGCGAGGTCAAGGAGCTGGTGGAGCAGGAGCTCGAGAAATTCAACCTCATGGACCCGAACTCCTCGGAGTTCATCGTGACCCGCAACTGGCTGGACTTGATCAGCAGCCTCCCCTGGAGCGCCGCGGTCAACGGGGACTTCGACCTCAAGAAGGCCCAGAACATCCTGGAATCCGATCACTACGGCCTCAAGGACGTCAAAGACCGGATCATCGAGTACCTGGCTGTACGGAAGCTCAAGAAGGACGCCAAGGGCTCGATCCTATGCCTCGTCGGTCCCCCGGGGGTCGGCAAGACCAGCGTGGGCCGTTCCATAGCCCGGGCCTTGGGTAAGCAATTTTTCCGCTTTTCCGTGGGCGGGATGCGGGACGAGGCGGAGATCAAGGGACACCGCAGGACCTACGTGGGTGCCCTGCCTGGCAAGATCGTCCAGGGCCTCAAGATCACCAAGAGCCGGGATCCTGTCTTCATGATCGACGAGATCGACAAGATGGGTACCAGCTACCAGGGGGATCCCTCCAGCGCCCTCCTGGAGGCCCTGGACCCGGAGCAGAATTTCGCGTTCCGGGACCATTACCTGGATCTCCCCTTCGACATCTCCCACGTTTTTTTCGTGGTCACCGCAAACACCCTGGATTCCATACCGGCGCCCCTGATAGACCGGATGGAGATCATCCAGCTTCCCGGCTATGTGGACACGGAAAAGCTGGAGATCGCCCGGCACTACCTGATCCCCAAGTCCATGGAAAAGAACGGCATAAAGAAGGGTACGGTCCGCTACACCCGGGACGCCCTCATCTTTATCGCCGAGTCCTACGCCCGGGAGGCGGGGGTCCGCAACTTCGAGAAGTACCTGGACAAGATCCACCGCAAGATCGCGAAGGCCATCGTCCTGGAGGACAAGGAGGGTACAAAGTTCGAGGTCGACAAACCGGCGGTGCAGAAATATCTGGGCAAGCCCATCTTCCGGGAGGACGAGGTCAAGCGCGCCACCCGCCCGGGCATGTCCGTGGGTCTTGCCTGGACCAGCATGGGAGGGGACACTCTGATCATCGAGGCCGTGGCGAATCCGGGCAAGGAGGGGTTCAAGCTGACCGGCCAGATGGGTTCGGTCATGCAGGAATCAGCGGGCATCGCCTACACCCACGTCCGGCATCTGGCCGCGGATTCCTACGAGATTGGGGCGGATTACTTCGAGGGCCGGCAGATCCACCTGCACATACCCGAGGGCGCCACTCCCAAGGATGGCCCCTCCGCGGGCATAACCATGGCCACGGCCCTGCTGTCCCTGGTCCTGGACCGGAAGATCAAGGACCGCCTGGCCATGACCGGGGAGCTCTCCCTGACCGGTCAGGTCCTGCCCATAGGCGGCCTCAAGGAGAAGACCGTGGCCGCCCGGAGGAACAAGATCCGGGAGATCATCATCCCCAAGGCCAACGAGAAGGACCTGGACGAGATCCCCGAGCACGTGAAGAAGGGGATCACCTTCCACCCCGTGGAGACCATGGAGGAGGTCATAGCCGTAGCCCTGCCCTCGTGACGGGGGCGATGCCCGGAGCTAGGCCGTATCCCGGGGCGTCCAGCGGCCGTCCCAGAGCTCCATGCCGTAGGGCCCCGCCAGCTTCCATTCCAGGCCCGCCCGGAGGAGGCTGGAGGTGGCGGCCAAGTCCGCGGGAAGACGGGGGTCGTCGGCGCCCACGCCGCTGGTCAGCAGGGTTTCCGCCAGCATCTTGGCCGCTATGAAGCGGTCGTACTTGTTGACCGCGAAGGCCAGGAAGGAGGGCAGGAGCCCCGTGACCTCCCAGGTGACCTGCTCCGCCTGGGAATAGCGCCCGGCGTCCTTGTCCTGGTCCGTGAACCGGACCGGCAGGGCCCGGGCGATCTCGTCCAGCCGGGGAACCAGCCAGTCCAGATCGAAGAGTCCGGTGGCGCAGTTGAAGAGAACCGTCGCTCCCTGGTCCTCGAGCCGCTGGAGCTCCTCGAAAGCGATGGCCGGGCCTATGTCCGCCACCAGCCGTCTCCCCTCGGCGGTCTCCACCAGGATGCCTCCCTTCACGTCCACGGGGGTCCGGACCGAGAAATCGAAGGCCGCGCTCCTGCCCGAGAGGGCCAGAAGGCCGATCTCCACCGGGTCCGGCAGGTAACCGAGGTTGTCTACGTTTCCCAGGTAGGCGTACCGAACGCCGGAAGCGTGGAGGCTCCGGAGGGCGGGAGCCAGGACCCGGAAACACTGGCCGTGGCCGCCGGGCAGGGGTAGGGACGAGTCCGGCTTGCCGTAGGCCCGGTCGAACAGGGTTTTCGGCCGCCCCGCCTCGGAGTGGGAATACGCCCCGATCATGGGCTGGACACCGGTCAGGAAGGAACAGGCTGGAACATCGAGGGATTCCGCCAGGGGACGCAGGATCTCCTCCTCCTCGTACTCTTCGTAGGCCCGGGCCAGCTGGGAGTCGGTACCCGCGCTGGTCATCTGGAAGAGGGGCAGGACGGGCTTCCCGGGGTCCCCGTACCGGCGGCGGTAGGCCAGGGCCGCCAGGAGCCGGGCCCGGAGCTTCAGCTGGAGGAAGGACGCCCCGGGGGAGCCGTCGGGGTTGATGTAGGCCGGGGTGATGCCCTTGGGGCGGCCCTCGCAGAGGGGCGCCAGCTCCTCGAAGGGACCTTCCAGGGCGGAGAAGACGTCGGCCCCGAAGGCCTGGTTCTTTTTCCGGTCCGCGTAGCTCGTCGCGGAGCCCCCGTTCAGGATCCCGTAGGCGGTGCGGGGGAGCAGCCGCTCCCCGAGCTCCGCCAGGGCCGCCTGGGTGAACACCAGCCGGGAGCCATGGTCCAGGGCGGCCGCGGGCAGGGGCAGGTCCAGGTCCGAAAGTCGTTTCCGGGCCTCCTCGGCGGGGACCGGGTAAGAAAGCCCCTTTTCCAGGGAGATGACGAGCAGGTTGTCCACGACGGGGACTCCCGCCGCCTTGACCGGGCGGACGGAATCGTAGAACCCCCCGTTATAGTCCGAGAGGATCGAAAGGGTCAGATCCACGTCGATGCCCTTGGATTCCATGTCCCGGCGCAACGCTTCGCTAATCATCTAGGTTCCTCCATGGCCTCGGATCCTGGCCCGCCTCACATCAGGGAAGCCGCCGCGTTGGCGGCGCCGTACAGGGAGATTCCATAATCCTTCACGATATAGACCGGCACCCGGGCCAGGATTCCCCGGATATGGGAGCGGTAGCTCTTGAGGAACATGTCCATGAACCGGAAGCCCTCCAGAAACCACTCCTCGTTCTTGGACGCTATGCCCCCCGCCAGGTAGAGCCCTCCGTAGGGCAGGAAGGCGGCTGCGGTGTCCGCCGCACAGCGGGCGTAGAGGTGAACGAAGATATCCAAGGACCGCCCGCAGAGGGAGCTCTCCCGGGAAGCCGCCGCGATCCTCGCCGGCCT
>JBGSPT010000472.1:0-2603 GCA_041738475.1 Treponematales bacterium | reverse complement strand
GGCGGATCCTCCAGGGCCTGATCGCCGCCGGCGCGGCCAAGGTGGCGGCCATCGAGAGCGGAACCCGGGCCGGCCGGCCCCGCAGGCTCTACGAGGTTTCGCTATAAAAAAAAGGCCGGGGGTCGCCCCCCGGCCTGGAATTCGGCATTACTTCAGATCACCCCGACCTTCTTGCCGGCCTTCTCGAAAATATCGAGGGCCCGGTCCAGCTGCTCCCGGGTGTGGGTGGCCATGTAGCTGGTGCGCAGGAGGGCCATGCCCTGGGGCACCGCGGGGGCGATGACCGGGTTCGCGTAGACGCCTCCCTCGTAGGCCTCCTTCCAGAAGGCGAAGCACTTCATGTCGTCCCCGATGATCAGGGGGATGATCGGGGTCTGGGTGGCGCCGATGTTGAAGCCCAGCTCCCGGTAGCTCTTCATCATGTACCGGGCGTTCTCCCAAAGGTGCTCCACGTGCTCCGGCTCATTCTCCATGATGTCCAGGGCCGCCATGGCTGCCATGACGTTCGGGGCGGGCAGGGAGGCGGAGAAGATGAAGGACCGGGCCATGTGCTTCACGTAGTCGATGATGTCCGCGTCGCCCACGACGAAGCCGCCCAGGGACGCGAAGCTCTTGGAGAAGGTGCCCATGGTCAGGTCGACGTCGCCGTACTGATTGAAGTGGGCTGCGGTTCCCCGGCCTCCGCCCAATACTCCGATGGAGTGGGCGTCGTCCACGTACAGCCGGGCGCCGTATTTCTTACAGAGGGGTCCGAGCTTGGGCAGGTCCACGATGTCACCGCCCATGGAGAAGACGCCGTCAACCACCACGAGAACGCCGTTCTCTTCGGGGATCTTCTGGAGGATCCTCTCCAGCTGGTCCAGGTCGCCGTGGACGAACCGTTTGATCTCCCCGTAGCCCAGGCGGCAGGCGTCCACGATGGAGGCATGGTCGTCCTTGTCGGTGATCACGATGTCGTTCCGGCCGATCAGGCAGGAGATCGTGCCCAGGTTGGTCTGCATGCCCGTGGAGAAGACCAGGGCGGCCTCCCGCTTCATGTAGGCGGCAAGGCGTCTTTCCAGATCCTCGTGGATGCAGAGGGTTCCGTTGATCAGCCGGCTGCCGGTACAGCTGGTCCCGAAGGTGTCGATGGCCTTCTGGGCGGCGACCTTGACCTTCGGATGGAAGGTGAGCCCCAGATAGTTGTTCGAGCCGAGCATGATCACCTTGCGGCCGGACATGGTCACTTCGGTCCCCTCCGTGCCCTGGAGGGGCTGGAAGAAGGGGTACAGGCCCAGGGCCATGACCTTCTTGTGCTCGTCGAACTCTCGGCACTTTTTGAGAATGTCCAAGATCGCTCCTTCCCGCCTCGCAGTACGCTTCCGCGTGCGGTGACTGGCTCGCCCATGATCCGCGCGAAGCGGCGGGCGATGCCGGGTTGTGGACGTGGTTCCGGAGCTTCGGAACCGCCGCCCGTCTGGAGCCGGGTTCCCGGCGCTGGATTTTCCGCGCGGGTCCGGCCGGACTTGCCGCCGAAGGCGGTAGTCCCGGTTGCGGTCAAAATAGATAAGAATTGTACGCTTCCGTAGGGCCGGGCGTCAAGGTTGTCCCCCGTCCTCGCCTTCCGGCATCCTGCGCAACGTCGCCGAAGCCCTCAGGGATTCGTCGCCGAATGGCCGACTACGTCGGCCTTTCGCGGACCAGGTAGATGCCCGGCAGGGAAGCCAGCGTCACCGCGCCCTTGACGGCCACGTTAAACCAGAAGATCTCCCAGACCTGGGGCGCGGGCATGCCGAAGCCCCAGCCGAAGGCCAGCCAGGAAAAGATGAGGCTGTCCACCGGGACGCTGGCGGCGTTGGACACCAGGACGCGGCTCCACTGGAAGCGCGAGGTGACCCGGGTTGTCCACAGGTGATAGACCTCCGTATCGATCAGTTCGCTCGCCACCTCCGCCGCGATGCTCGCCAGGACTATGGTCCAGGCCGGCGCGAGTACCCGGGCAAAAGCGTCATTCGCGGTGACGTTCGCGCCTTCCCATGCGGCCCAGGCGGCGTCCGCGGGCAGGACGCTGACAAGCCAAAGGAACCCCGCCATGGCCAGGTTGATCCCGGCGGCCAGGACGATCACGGTCCGGGCGGCGGATTTCCCCAAGCGCTTGTGGATCATATCCCGGACGGTGAAGGTGATCGGATAAATGAAGGTCCCCGCGTCCACGGCCAGTCCGGCCACCACCGCGATCTTGAGGCTGGCGATGTCCGCCAGCATCTGGGCGGCCACGTAGATTCCGGACAGCAGGAGGGCGGGGCGCAGGAGGGATCGGTTTTCGTCGTTGGTGGGCATAAGATTCGATGTCATGATCGCGGCTCCCGGGACGGTGGACGGTGGACAGTGGTCGGACCCGGCAACCGGACACGGTCAAATCGCACGTTTATGCGTCGGAAAAGCCCGTGCACTGGAACCACTTCCGACCACCGACCACTGTACACCGTCCACAGACCACTGAAATAAAAAAAAGCCTGGCGACGACCTACTCTCCCACCGCGAAGGCAGTACCATCGGCGTAGGAGGGCTTAACTTCCGTGTTCGGAATGGGAACGGGTGTGGCCCCTCCACAATGATCACCA
>JBGSPT010000471.1:0-1802 GCA_041738475.1 Treponematales bacterium | reverse complement strand
GGCCTCCAGACAGCCCCGGTTTCCGCAGCCGCAGGGGGCGCCTCCGGAGTTCACCACCAGGTGGCCGATCTCCCCGGACATCGGTCCGCCCGCGATCCGGCCCCCCGAATACACGGCCCCGCCTATGCCCGTGGAGATCGTCATCCAGAAGAAGGAGCCCATCCCGGCCCCGCCCCCGAACCGGGCTTCCGCCAGGGCGCAGGCGTTCACGTCGTTCTCGGATGCCACGGGCAGGCCCAGGGTTTCCGAAACCATCGCCGCGAAGGGAACCTCCCTCCAGCCCGAGGAAGCCGAGCGGACCAGGACTCCCCGCCGTCTGTCCACGACCCCCGGGAGGGCCAGACCCGCGGATTCGGCCGGGCCCGCCTCCGCCAGGACTTCCCTGGAGAGGGCGGCCATCGCCTTCACCGCGGCCTCGGGGCTGTCCAGAGGCGTGGGTACGGCCCGGCGGGCCAGGATTTTCCCGGTCTCGTCGACGACGCCTACCGCCGTCTTGGTCCCCCCCATGTCGATCGCCAACGCCCGCCGCATGCGGCTATTCTGACCGCAGAGCGGGGGAGAGGCAAGCAGGGGGCGCGAGGCGCAGCGCGCCTCGCGGCGACGAAGCCCGCGGGCTTCGTCGATAGCCAGATGCCTGAAATCCAGAGACACCGGGCTTCCCGCAGCAGTACCCGTGCCGAAGGATGCTTTGTGGAGTTCCAACATAGGCGACTGTGATGTTTCACGTTGCGTGGAACGGAAATAGACCCTACAATATGGATAGATGACCGAACGAACCGAGCCCCCGCGCGAAGCATCGCCCCGGACTCCCCGCTCCCCCGAGGTTCGCCGAATCCTCGGCCGGGTGCGCACCGTGTTCGGAAGCCTCGATACCTACTCCTGTCTGGACCAACGGGACCGGCGGGAGTTTTCCTACTACCAGGACCTCTACGAGGACGCCCTCCTGGCCATCGACGATAGGATCGCGGCCCGGAACCTGGAGCCCGTGGATCTCCAGGATTACCCCCAGGTCCTGGCATTTCCCCGGTACGACATCCATGCGGCCCTGTTCATCGGGTCCTTCGACCCCTTCCAGATGACCCACCTGGCCGCGGCCCTACGATACCTGGCGTCTCCGGAGTCCACCGCGCCCCTGGTTTTCATCATTCCCGAAGGGCACGATAATCCGGACAAGCCCCTTCGAAGCGAGTATACATATCGCTCCCAGATGATCCGCTGGCAGATCGAGGGCGTGTTCCAGCCCCTGATCTATCCCCTGGACATCGGGGAGGGGGCGGATACTATAGAGATCGTCCGCCGTTTTATCGCCCGTTTCCCGGGCGCCCGCATCCATGTCACCCACCTGGTGGGCTCCGACGTCCTGCCCTATGCCCTCAAGTGGCTGCCCAAGGACATGGAGGTCTGGGAGGCGGAGGCGAAGTACCAGGGCGTGACATTCCAGTACGATATCTTCGCCATCCAGAGGGGCGGGGACGAGGGGTGGAAACAGGCCGCCGAGGACGCCTGGGCCAAGGGGGTGACGGTCCGGTACGACGACCGGAGCATAGGGACCCCCTCCAGCACGGACTTCCGGAGCAACCAGGCGTTTTCCATCGTTTTTCCAACCAAGGCCGTCATGCGCCACGTGGAGGTGCTCTTCCGCTACGGCCTCAACAAGCCTTGGGATCCGCCGCCGGCCAAGTGAACCCCGGGCTTCTGCGCCCTGACGGCGGCATAGCCGCCGGCCACTTCGCCGCGGGCTGGTTCAACTTAATCGCCGAAGCCCACAGGGCTTCGGTGCCGTGACCGCGGCTATAGCCGCG
>JBGSPT010000427.1:0-1712 GCA_041738475.1 Treponematales bacterium | reverse complement strand
CCGGGGGATCCTGCCGGAATCCCTGTCCTCGGCCATCGCGGCCCGGATCGTCCGGGGCCTGCCCCCCGGCGCACGGCTGGCCGTGGACGGGTACAACGTCCTCTTCACCCTGTCCAACTACCGCCGAGGCCACCCCCTGTTCATCGGAACCGACGGCCTGGTGCGGGACGCGGGGGGAGCCCACGGGCGCATCCAGGACCAAGGCCTCTTCCTGGAATGCGCCCGAGCCGCGACGGAGAGGCTCGCGGACCTGGAGGTCGCCTATGCGGAGCTGTACCTGGACGCCCCGGTCTCCGGGAGCGGCGCCCATGCGGCGGCCCTCCGGGACCTTCTTGCCCGGGCGGGCGTGCCGGGAAGGGTGGAGCTGGCCGCCTCCGCGGATCCGCCGGTCCGGGACTTCGAGGGAGGTGTAGAGGCCGGCCAAGCCGAAGGCTTCGCCGCCACCTCGGATTCCGCGGTCGCGGTCTCTGCACGGTCCCCGGTCTTCGACCTGGCCCGGGACATCCTGGAAGCCCGATACGGGGCGAGTTTTCCGGACCTCGGGGTTGTAGTTCAAGAAATCTGAACGAGAATGTAGGAACCCGGGGCAGACGAGTCCCGTGCGGGACCGAACCCGGAAGGAGTCCGCCATGATTACCGATCCTGGAACGCACCATCGAAAGGTCCTGGAGGAGATCGAACGGGTCCGGCAGGACGCCGTGCGGATCAGCCGTTCCATCCACGCCCACCCGGAGCTGGGCCTCCAGGAGCGCTGGGCCTCGGCCTTCCTGGCCGAGGAAGCCCGGAAGCGCGGCTTCGAGGTGGAGACCCCCGTCGCGGGGCTCCCCACGGCCTTCGCTGCCCGGTACACCTCCCCGAAGCCGGGGCCCAAGGTCGCCTTTCTCTGCGAGTACGACGCCCTCCCCGGCCTGGGGCACGCCTGCGGCCACAACATCATCGCCGCCGCGTCCTGCGCCGCCGCCTTCGCCCTCAAACCCCTGGCCCAGGAGTTGGGCGGCTCGGTCCTCCTCTTCGGTACCCCCGACGAGGAGGCGATGAGCGAGGAATCCAAGGGCGGCAAGGTGATCATGAGCCGGGCGGGGTTGTTCCGGGACCTGGACGCGGTGTTCATGACCCACCCCGCGGGCGGGGCGGACGCGGCCTGGCGCTACAACTTCCCCCTCAAGGATTTCACCATCCGGTTCAAGGGCAAGCCCGCCCACTACACTCAGCCGGAGAAGGGGATCAACGCCCTGGAGGCCCTGCTCCTGTGCATCGCCGACCTGAACGCCCTGAAGCGGGCCTGGTCCCCCTCGGTACTCCTGGCGTACACGATCATCGACGGCGGGGGACCGAGCGCCATCATCGTGCCGGAGACCGCCAAGGCCCACTTCACCCTCAAGACCTTCGACAGCGCCTACATGGAGGAGCTGTTCGGCCGGATCCGGTCCTGCGTGGACGCGGTTTCCGGGATGACCGGGGCCGAAGGCGGGGTGACGGTCCTGGACGAGTACCGCTGCACGATCCCGAACCTGAACCTTACGGCCGGCCTTTTCCGGCACCTGGGCTCCCTGGGGGCCGTGGTGGAGAACCCCCTGGATTCCCGGAGGGACCTGGAGCGCCAGCGCTACCCCGGGACCTCCACGGACTTCTCGGACGTCAGCTGGGAGGCCCCGGCCATCCACGGGTACTGCGGGGTCGGCGAGGGCCTGGTCCTGCACACCCCGGAGTTC
>JBGSPT010000341.1:0-10279 GCA_041738475.1 Treponematales bacterium | reverse complement strand
CGCCGCCCACATCGGCGGATTCGTGGCAGGGTGGCTCTGGGCCCGGCTCTTCGAAGCCGGAAGCTCCCGGCGGAGGAACCGGGGCGGCAGGTCCGGGGAGATCACCTGGAGAGTCGTGGACTGAGGACACTCCGCTTCCCTTTCCGCGGTAAAACGCCTATACTACCGGCCGGTTCGAACGGTTCGGTCACGGGTCCTGGGGCGGCGCCATCGGGCGGCCCGGGACGCCTGACCGGCGGAGCATCCGCCGGGGCCGAAAAGCATACGTAGGCGCACGGGCGCGAAGCGGCGAAGCGGTATGGCACAGGAAAAAATCGTCTTGGGCAGGAATAACCTCGCCCGGTTCTTCTCGTATCTTTCCCCCTACTGGGGACTCTTCGTTGCGGGCTTCGCGGCCATGCTGGCGGTTACGGCCGCGCGGCTTGCGGGGCCCCTCATCCTCCGCCAGCTCGTGGACAAGGCCCTGCCCGCCCGGGATATGATTCTCATGCTGCGCTATGCCCTGGCGTATCTCGGTCTCATCGTCGTCATGGGCGTTCTGACCTACTTCCAGACCATGCTCATCGTTCGCCTGGGCCTCAAGGTGGTAACCCGTATCAAGGACGAGCTCTTCTCGCACCTGCTCACCCTGCCCGTATCGTATTTCGACAAGCACCCGGTGGGCGAACTGATGGCCCGGGTCGAGAGCGATACCGAGAAGGTGAAGCAGCTCTTCAGCGAGACGGGTATCATGCTCGTAACCAACGCGGTCTACTTCCTGGGGATGTTCGCCGTATTCTTCAGCATGGAAGCGCGGGCGGCGGCTTTCATCTTCCTGCCCGTACCCTTTTTCCTGGCGGCCTTCCTGTTCATGTTCGACCGGCTGCGGCCCCTCTACGAAAAAGCCCGGAAAAAGTACGCAGATATCACCGCCGCGGCCACGGAGTTCGTGCAGGGCATCGAGATCCTCCAGGCTTTCAACCGCACGGGATATGCCGCGGAAAAGCTCGACGCCGCCAGCAAGGAAAAGCGGGACGCGGAGATCAAGGCCGGGCTCTTCGAGTACACCTTCATAGGCGGGATGGGCTTCCTCGCGGGTCCCGTGTTCCTAGTGCTCATCATCCGACTGGTGACTCCGGGCATCTTCCGCGGAGCCCTCACGGTGGGGACCCTCCTCGTGTTCATCGAATACGGCATGCGCCTCTTCGAACCCCTCCTGGCCATCGGTGAGAACATACGCGGCATACAGCAGGCCCGGGTGGCCCTGGGCCGGATATTCGGCATCCTAGACCTGGAGCCCGAGGAGTCGCAGGACGCCGCGGGCGAGCCTCCGATCTTTCACGATTCCATCGTCTTCGACAAGGTGAGTTTTGCCTACAAGGAGGGCGAACCGGTCCTCGATTCGGTGTCCTTCACGGTGAAGAAGGGCCAGACGGTAGCCCTCGTGGGAGCCTCGGGCTCGGGGAAGACAACCACCGTGAGCCTGCTCTGCCGATTCTATCCCTATTCGGAAGGCAGGATACTCGTGGACGGCAGGCCCTTGGATTCCCTGGACCTGAAAGCCTGGCGGCGGATGATCGGGCTCGTGCTGCAGGACATCTACCTCTTCCCGGGTACCATCCTTGAGAACGTGCGGGTGTACGACGACGAAATCGGAGAACTCGACGTGTTCGGCGCCCTCAAGACCGTACACGCCGCGGATTTCGTACGGCGCCTTCCGAAGGACCTCCGCACGGAACTGCACGAGCGGGGGGCCAACCTGTCCATGGGGGAAAAGCAGCTTCTATCCTTCGCCCGAGCCGTGGCCTTCGACGCCAGGATCATCATCATGGACGAGGCGACGGCAAGCGTGGACGTGGCCACGGAGCGTAAAATACAGGAGAGTATGGGCGAGCTCCTCGCCGGGCGCACGGCGATCATCGTGGCCCACAGGCTCTCCTCCATCCTCAAGGCCGACAAGATCCTCTTCTTCAAGGACGGGCGCATCGTGGCCCAGGGTCGGCACGAGGAACTCCTGGCCGCCCTTCCCGACTACGGGGAGCTCGTGAGGCTGCAGTTTCCGGACCTCGAGGGCGGAGGCCGCGGCTCGGAGGAACGGATCGCGGCCCGGGAGACCCGGTCATGAACACCGGCGAAAGAACCGACCACATAGCCTGGATCCGCGCCGTCTGGAGCGAAAAGAAGGGCCTGGTGGCCCTGCTCTTCTTCCTAACCCTCCTATCCAGCGCCGTGGCGGTGCTGTATCCCTACCTGTCCAAACTGCTTCTAGACACGATACAGGGGTTGGTCGAGACCCCCGGAGCAGGGGATCCCATGACCGAGGTGGACAGGGTGCTCCTGATCTTCCTGGCCGTGGGCCTGGCTGGCCTCGTGGCCTCCATCTTCCCCGGGATCCGGGGTATGACCAATTCCGTGTTCGAACACCTGATCCGGAGCAAGTACTTCCGGAAGGTGCTGGACAAGGATTACAGCTTCTTCGCGAAATTCTCCACCGGCGACGTGGTGACCCGGTTAACCGACGACCTATACGACTTCCCTAAACTGTCCTGGTTCCTGTGCTCGGGAATATTCCGGGCCGTGGAATCGATCAGCAAGGTATCCTTCTGTCTCGCCGCCATGTTCCTATTGAACCCCAAACTCACCCTGTACTCCCTCGTCCCCCTGCCGGTCATGATCGCCATATTCTACGTGACCCAGGACAGGATCTACGACACCTTCCAGAAAAACCAGGAGTCCATCAGCGCCGTGAACGCCCGGCTGGAGATGAGCTTCTCGGGGGTGCGCATCATCAAGGCCTACGCCTGCGAGGACAAGTACCGCCGATTTTTCAAGAACGTCCTGGAACAGCGCTTCGGCACCGAGATGGCGGTGGCCAAGCTCGAGGTCGTCCTGCACCTCATCTACCAGTACATCGACTACGTGGCCCAGGTTGGCATCGTGTTCGCGGGCGGGCTCATGGCGGTGCGGGGCGAGATCAGCATCGGGACCTTCTACGCCTTCTACACCTACCTGACCATGCTCATTTATCCCATCCTGGACATCCCCCAGCTCTTCGTGTCCGGCAAACGCGCCTTCGTCAACATCGACCGGCTGGAAGAGCTCGCCCGCCATCCCGACCCCCCCGCGCAGGAACATCCCTACGCGGTCGGGAAGCTCGAGCGCGTAGACCTGCGCGGCGTGTCGTTCCGATACGGGGACAGAGCTGAGAACGCTCTTTCGAATATCAGTTTTTCTATCGGACGGGGCGAGCGCATCGGCGTCATCGGCCCGGTGGGGAGCGGAAAGTCCACCCTGGTCAAGTGCATCCTCGGCCTCCTTCCCCCGAGTTCCGGCGAGGTCCGAGTAAACGGGATGGACCTCCGGGGGCTCAACCTAGCAACCTACCGGGCACGGGTGGGCTATGTCCCCCAGGAAGCCCTGCTCTTCTCCGGCACCCTGAGGGAGAACGCAGACTTCGGTTGCGATGAGCCCTCGGAAGAGCTCTTCCGGACCGCCGTGGAAGCGGCCCAGATGGCAGAGGAGATAGGAGACTTCTCCGACGGCGAAAAAACCGTGGTCGGCCAGCGAGGCGTGAGCCTGTCGGGCGGACAAAAACAGCGCATGGCCATCGCCCGGGCCGTTGCCCGGAGACCCGAGCTCATGCTCTTCGATGACATCACGGCCAGCCTGGACGCTGCCAATGAAGAGCGCCTCATGTGCCAGCTTGACGAGCTCTCCAAGGACCTCGCCTTCGTCATCGTCTCCCACCGCCTATCCACCCTGCAGTACGTGAACAAGGTCCTTTTCCTCGACCAGGGTCGGGCTATCGGCTTCGGCCGCCACGAAGAGCTCTTAAGGAATTCCCGGTACCGGGCCTTCATAGAGGAACACCTGAGTCATTCTCCTCGGGGGACAGAGCTCGTAGAGCTCGATGCAAGCAAATCTTGAAATCTGCCGCGTATATCCGGCATGAGAAAGCCAAGGGAACTTAAATCCGGCGCCCTGTACCATGTGACAGCCCGGGCTAACCGGAAGGAGATGATTCTCGACAGTCGAGGAATGAAGGAATTATTCCTAAAAACCCTCTCGAGAGCCAAGAAAAGGTACAAATTCCGGGTCGAGAATTTCTGTATCATGGGAAACCACGTCCATCTCATGATTCGCCCGGAGGAGGGAGAATCCCTTTCCAGAATCCTACAGTGGATCTTAAGCGTTTTCGCGATGGCTTATAACCGGATCCACAAGCTCACGGGGCATGTGTGGGGCTGTCGCTTCTTTTCCCGGATCCTCGCCGGACTTCGGGAGTTCCTAGCCGTCTTCGACTATATCGACCGGAATCCCCTGAACGCTCACCAGGTCCGGAATCCGCGGGACTGGAGGTATAGCGGTCTTTGGGAGGACCGCTACGGATACCGGACTGTGGTGGATCGTCCGGAGCTGTATGTCGAGATGACGGCTCCCGACCACAGCTTGGCCTTGTTGGATAGAACGTATGCTAACGGGGCCCCCGCTGGGAACAGACTCATTCGCCAATGATCTTGACGAGAACCCGCTTGTCCCGACGGCCGTCGAACTCGCCGTAGAAGATCTGCTCCCAGGTTCCGAAATCCAAACGCCCTCCCGTCACGGCTACGACAGCCTCGCGTCCCATAATGGTACGCTTCAGGTGGGCATCCCCGTTATCCTCTCCTGTGTTATGTCTGTACCCGTTCCGATCGTAGGGGGCCAGCTTCTCCAACCAGACCAGGAAATCCGTGTGCAAGCCGTGTTCGTCATCGTTGATGAAAACACTTGCGGTTATATGCATAGGGTTCACGAGGCAAAGCCCTTCCCGTATCCCGCTTTCCCGAAGCGCCTCCTCCACCTGATCGGTGATGCGTACGATGGCGTACCGCTCCCGGGTACGGATGATGAACTCCTTTCGATAGCTTTTCATGCCTTCCTCCTCTCCGCACGATATCGGCCGCCAGGACCGGCCTCGATCATGCCATGGCGCAGGCCGAGGGAGAAGCCTGGCCTGCGCCATGGCATGGGCAGCACTCCTTTACCGCTTGGGGACAGAGCCGAAGCGAGAGAGATTAAAAACAAGCTATACAGCTATTCTAGGGACAGAGCTTGGAAGTCTATATTGACATTCCCCGCCGCTGACGGGGATACTTTGCGCCCATGTCGAACCGGAACCTTTCCTTCGAGGCCGTGGTGCTCCGCTGCCGGGAAAGCCCCGGGGGCGCCCGGATCGTTACCTTTCTGGCCGCGGATACGGGGCTTGTGGAGGCTTTCGCGTTCGGCGGTCCGAAGAGCCGTTTGAGGTCCCTGGCCGCCCCATATCATGCGGGCACGGCCTGGATCTACAGGGATCCCGTCAAGGACCTACAGAAACTCTCGGATTTCGACGCCCGGGAGACCTACCCCACCCTTCGGGAGAACCTCAGAAAGATCTGGGCTGCAAGCTACTTCGCGGAAACGGTACTGCGCACCGACGCGGCGGGGGGGGAGAGTCAGGCGGCCTACGACCTCCTGCTCTCGGGCCTATCCGCCCTGGACTCTGGGGGAGAGTCGGATGTCGACTTCGTATGCCTGCAATACGGATGGAGGCTTCTGGATCTAATGGGCCTGCGTCCAGACCCGCAGTCTTGCGGACAGTGTGGCGAGCCCCTTCCGGAGGTCCGGGGAGCGGCGTTCTCGCGAGTCCAGGGAGCCTTTCGCTGCTCCCGGTGCGCCGGAACCGACAAACCGAGGACCCACGCGAACGAGATGGCTCTTAGCGGAGGGGGGTTGCGCTATCTGGCCGTCTCTGGAGCTTTACCCTTCCGGGACGCCCTCCGGGTGCGTCCCTCCGAGGAGGATCTGCCCATTCTTAAGGCCTTGGTATTCCACTTGGTCAGAACCGCCGCGGAGGGGGAGCTCCGGACCCTGTCCCGGGGGGAGCTCTTGTGAGGTGTTTTATTGCCCTGGCGTTGCCCGACGAGGTCAGAGCAAGGCTGACCGGAGTCGTACGCCGGCTCAATATCGGGTTTCCGGGAGCCCGGTGGGTACGGCCGGAATCCTACCACCTCACCTTGGCCTTCCTGGGGGAGATCGAGGGGACAGAGCTCGACTGCGCACGGGCCGCAGTGCGGGCAGCCGCCAGCACGGGAACCTTCGACCTGGCCTTCTCGGGGACAGAGCTTCTGCCGGAACGGGGCCCCGCCCGGGTCCTGGCCCTCTCGGTAGACGCCGGTGCAAGGGAGTGCGAGGAGATCTACGGGCGGGTGAATCGAGCTCTGTCCCTGGCTGCCAGTGCCGCGGGGCTTCCGCCTCTCAACCCGGAATGGCCGGACGGACGCCCCTTCCGGGCTCACGTGACCCTAGCCCGTGCGGGAAGCCGTCCCTTCCTCCGGGATTCCCGGAAGGCATGGGAGAAGATCGAGGCGCTGATGCAAGCGCCTTGTCGGATTTCCCGGTGTATACTGTATAGATCGTACCTGGGACCCGGGGGGGCCCGGTACGAGCCCTTGGTGACTGTGCACCTCTAGCGGAAACCTGAAAGGAGCCTCGATGCGCGCGGTGGACCTGATCATGAAGAAACGGGACGGCGGCGAGCTGTCCCGGAATGAGATAGCTTTCCTTATAAACGGCTACGTGGACGGGAGCATTCCGGAGTACCAGGTTTCCTCCTGGCTCATGTCCGTATTCTTCCGGGGAATGACGCCCCGGGAGACCGCGGATCTCACGGAGTTAATGCTCCGGTCCGGTGATGTCATGGATCTCTCCGGAATTCCCGGGCCCTTCGTGGACAAGCACTCCACCGGCGGCGTGGGGGACAAGGTCTCCCTGATCCTTGCGCCCATCGCCGCGGCATGCGGGATCAAGGTTCCGATGATGAGCGGCCGGGCCCTGGGCCACACCGGCGGAACCCTGGACAAGCTGGAATCCATACCGGGTTACCGGACGAATCTCACCCCCGCGGAGTTCCGGGACTTCCTTCGAGCCGACGGTTTCGCCATGACCGGGCAAACCGCCCGGGTGGTCCCGGCGGACAAGAAGCTTTACGCCCTGCGGGACGTCACGGCCACGGTGGAATCGGTGCCTCTGATCACCGCCAGCATCCTATCCAAGAAGGTCGCCGAAGGCGCTGAAGCCCTCGTCTTCGACGTGAAGTGCGGGCCCGGGGCCTTCATGAAAACCCTTCCGGAGGCGCGCAGCCTTGCGGAAAGCCTCGTGAACACCGGCAGGGCTATGGGCAAGCGCATCGTCGGGGTCATCACGGACATGACCGAGCCCCTGGGCCGGAAGGTCGGAAATTTCCTGGAGGTCGAGGAGAGCCTGGACTGCCTGGCCGGAAAGGGCCCGGCGGACCTCATGGAGGTCACATATCGCCTGACCGCCTGGATGCTCGTAGCCGCGGGAAAGGCAAAGGGCGTCGAGGAGGCCCTCCGGCTCTGCGAAGCCGCCGTGGCGGACGGAAGGGCGATGGAGATCTTCCGCCGCAACGTCCGAACCCAGGGCGGAGACCTGGCTAAAATGGATAGCCTGTACGGAAAACAACGCTCAACACACTCCTTTGAGCTCCGGGCCCCGGCGTCCGGCTTCGTCACGGGCATCGACGCCTACAAGATCGGCCTGGCGGGGGTCTACCTTGGAGTGGGCCGCAACACCACCTCGGACCCCGTCTTCCCCGACGTGGGTTTTGTCTTCGAGCGGAAGACCGGAGATCCCGTGGCCGCCGGCGGCCGGGTGGCCGTGGTGTACGGCAAGGATGAGGCGAGCCTCGCGGCTGCCCGGCCCCTGGTGGAGGAAGCCTTTACGGTCGGCCCCTCGGCCCCGGTCCCACGCAAACCTGTCCTCGAGGAGCTGACCGCCCTATGAAATGGAACAAGAAAGACGTCAGCCCCCAGGCGGTCAAGGACCTGGCCGCCCGCTTCGACCTGGACCTTCTTTCCGCCTCGGTCCTGGTCCGCCGGGGCGTCACGGACCCCGGAGAGCTCCTCTACTTCGTGGAGGACGACCCCCGGTACCTCCACAATCCCTTCCTCTTCGACCAGATGGAGGACGCGGTGGACCGGGTTCTCCTGGCCCGGGACGAGGGGGAAAAGGTCCTCGTGTTCGGGGACCGGGACGCGGATGGGATCTCCAGCACCGTCCTGGTCTACGAGGCCCTGAAGAGCCGCGGCCTGGACGTCCGGTACCGCCTGCCTTCGGATGACGATCCTTACGGGCTCTCCAAAAAAGCGGTGGAGGAATTCGCCGAAGACTATGGTACCCTGATCATTACCGTGGACTGCGGGATCTCGAACCATGCGGAGATCGAACGCGCCAGGGAGCTCGGGGTGGACGTCATCGTCCTGGACCACCACCTCCACCGCCGGGAAGAGCTTCCCGGGGCGGTGGCGGTGGTGAATCCCAAGGTGGAGTCCTGCGGATACCCCTTCCGGGACCTAGCCGGTTGCGGGGTGGCCTACAAGTTCACCCGGGCCCTGGCTTTCGCGGAGAGCGGACTTTATAAACAGCAGGTAGCACTCCTCAACGTACGCCCCGCCAACGACGCCTATACCCTGGAGGCCGTACGCCTGACGAACCTGGTAGAGACAGGCCGGATCTCGGAGACCATCGTCCCGGGCATGGTAGAGCTCGAAAAAACGCGCCTCGTGCCCTTCCTTAAGGACCGACAGATCTTCGTGTGGGACGGGGAGCTGCAGAAAAAACTCCTTGCCAAGGCCTTCGGCAGGGCCGCGGAGGTCCAGGTCTACGACATCGCACCGGACATCGGGGATCTCATCCCCGCCGTTCAGGGCAAGAGCCTTCTGCGCCTGCGGGAGCAGTCCCGGATCGCCAAGTACTCCGACAAGGCCGCCGGGGAAATAGACGTCTTCGCCAGCCTCTTCGTCTCCTTCGCCCTAAAAAAGACCTCGTACTTCGGCGAAGCGGACCTCGAAGCCCTCCAGCTTGTCGCTGTTGGGACCCTGGCGGACCTCATGCCCCTGCGGAACGAGAACCGCATCCTGGTACGCAAGGGCATCGCCGCCTTGAACGCCAAGCCCCGGGCGGGCCTGGCGGAGCTCCTGGCCAAGCTGAACCTGACCGGACGGCGTCTTTCGGCCAAGGACCTGGCCTGGCAGCTGACCCCCGCGATCAACGCTACCGGACGAATGGGCTCTCCGGAAACCGCCGTGCGCCTCTTCCTGGGCCAGACCGTCGAGGAGCGCTCCCGCCTCGCGGAGGAGGTAGTCGGCATGAACCAGGACCGCAGGCGCCTGGGCACCGAGGGCTGGGAGGCAGTCCTCCCGGACGCCCGGAAGAGTCTGGAGGCCCACGACGGGAAATTCGTCCTGGTAGGCCGGGACGACGTCAACCGGGGCATCACTGGGATCATCGCCGCCCGCCTCTCGAATACCCTCCGGGTGCCCGCCATCGTGGCCGCCTTCCTGGGAGGGGGGACCATCGTGGGCTCCCTGCGTTCCTTGAGGGGCTACCCTGTAAAAGCCCTGTTGGAAACCTGCTCCGACCTTTTCATCGATTACGGCGGCCATGACGAAGCGGCGGGCTTCTCCCTCCCCGAGGGGAACTGGGACGAGCTCACGCGCCGGGTCCTGGAGTTCACCAAGGCCGTGGAGCTCGAGGCCGAGGAGGAGTCCCTGTCCATCGACGCCGAGCTTCCCCACGACTACATGAAGCCCGAGATCGCCGACCTGGTGGACCGCTTCGAACCCTACGGGGAGGAGAACGGCCCCCTAGTCTTCCTGACCCGGGACGTTCCGATAGCCTCCATGGAGCTGGTGGGCAAGAAGGAACAAAACCACGTGAAGATGCTCCTGGACTACGGCAAGCATCGCTGGCCCGCCCTCTTCTGGTCCGCCGCCGAGCGGGTGGAGCGGGACTTCTCCCGGACCGACCGGGTGGACGTGGTCTTCCAGGTGGGTCGCAATTACTGGAACGGCATGGAACAGCCTCAGCTGGTGGTCATAGACGTGCGGAGGACCGGGGAAGACGGGACCCATTGACAGACCCCCCCGTTTTTCGGTACCTTGTCCGGCGTCGGCGCGCAGCGCGGTCCCCGGTTGTGTAATGGTAGCACGGCAGACTCTGGATCTGCTTGTGGGGGTTCGAATCCTCCCTGGGGAATACGGAGAGGCGTCCTTCGAATCTCGGGACGCGGATCCGAGCAAGGGACTGTTACAGGTCAAGTAGGCGGGAATTCGCCGAGCGGGTGCTGAGAGTGTTCTGGAAGGTTCGCGAGCGAATCGGTTTGATAAACGGTAGACGGGTATTCGCCGAGCGAGCTTTGTGAGCTCGGCGCCGCGAAGCGATAAATCTTCCAGGGAAGATTTATCGCTTCGCGAGG
>JBGSPT010000332.1:0-2131 GCA_041738475.1 Treponematales bacterium | reverse complement strand
GCACCATGCCCATGCTTTCGGCCATCTCGATGCCCGGGGCCAGGAGGGACCAGAAGGAGGCGGCGGTCATGACCCCGCCCGCGAACCCGAGCATCGCGTCCAGAACCTTGCGGTCGATTTTCTTGAAGAAGAAGACCATTCCCGCGCCCAGGGCCGTGACGCCCCAGGTGAAGAGGGTGGCCAGGAGGGCTTGGGTCGTATGAGGGAGCGTCGAAAAAGTCTCGAACATGGGTTTGTCCTTTCGCGGAACGACACCGGGCCGTCAGAACGCCGGCCGTTTCCGGAGTATCACAAGTATACCGTATTCGGTCTCAGCAGGTCCGCGGCCAGGCAGGAGTGCACCGGGCAAAGGAACAACAGGTCCCCGATCCGCGTGGATTCCAGGTCTCGCCGTCCCATCCGGACGATCCCGTGCTCCTGGGTCAGTCCCCGGACCCGGGCTCCCTCCCGGAAGCCCGTCCAGCGTCCGTCCCGCATCTCGAAGAGGGATCCGTAGGAGACCTCCCCGTCCGGCATGATCTGGGACTGTTTGGACAGGTGCACGGCACCCCCGTAGACCACGGCCTCCCCCCGCCGGGGATAGACCCCGACCACCGGGCAGGCCGCGGCAGCGGCTATGTCCCCGGCGGAGCAGGAGCCCGCCACGAACTGCTGGAGGTCGTAGTACGCGAAGTTGCCCGGCCGTACCTCGTCCAGACCGGACCAGTCCTCGGTAAGGCTCATGGAGGGGGTGTCCCCGAAGGAGGCCCGGAGATCCGGCCAGCCCTCGGCGGCCAGGAAGGCTTTGGCGGAAAGGAGGGCGTCCCGGCCCTCCCGGAAGAGAGCGCCCACCGCCTCGGCGCCGCGGACCCCGTAGGTCCGGGAATCGTGGGACAGGACCCCCGCCAGGCGGAGGTTCCGGGATCCCCGGACCGCCTCGGACAGAGCCCGGAGTCCCGCCTCGTCGCCGGCATCGATCCCGCAGCGCCGGGACCCCGTGTCGATCTTGATCCAGAGTTCCACGGGGCGGGTGAGCCCCGAGGAGAGGGCCCGCACCGTGTCGGGGTTGTCCGCCAGGAGTCCCAGGCGGATCCGCCCCGCCAGCTCGTCCATGTCGCCGATTTCCCGGAGGTTGGCGGGGAAGGCGATGGTCAGGTCGTCCCATCCGTCGTCGGCGAAGAGCCGGGCCATCTCCACGGAGGAGACCGTTCCGGCCCGGACTCCCAGGTCCCGGAAGAGCCGCCCGATGACCCGGGACTGGTGGGTCTTGAGGTGGGGCCGGAAGGACGCGCCGTTCCGGTCCGCCTTCTCCTTCATCCGGATCGCGTTGCGGCGGACCTTTTCCGTATCCACCACCAGGGCGGGCCGCTTGATCTCCTCGAACATCCTGTACCTCCGGTTCAGCAATCCAGGCCGCCGGGAGTACCGGAGGCCGGGGGCGGCGGGTTCGGGCCCTCCCCGGTTCCCGCGGAATCCGGGAGGGACGCGGCCATCTCGTCCATCCGCCTAAGCTTGCGGGAAAGGTCCCGGGCCAGGTTCATGACCAGGAGGGCGAAGATCTTCGGATCCATGCAGTAGATCTGCCGCACCGCCCGGTTGGAAATGGCCGCGACCCGGAGGGGTCCGAGGGCCAGGACCGTGGCCGCCGAGGGCTGGACGTCCAGGAGCTCCATCTCCCCGAAGGTCTCCCCCTCCCCGAGCTCGGACAGGACGCGGGTTCCCTTCACGATCCGGACGCGGCCGTCGAGGATGAAGAAGATGCTGTCGTTGGGATCCCCCTCCCGGAGAACGGATTCGCCTTCGGAGTAGGCCGACTGGACCAGGAGGGGGCGTATCCGCTCGACCTGTTCGGGGACCATCCCTCCGAAGAGCGAGTATTTCTGCAGGGCGGCGGCGTCGATCACGGCCGTGCCCCCCGGGACCGCGAACCGATGGCTTGCATACCGATCCAACAATACCACGCGTCCCGGGGGGGCACAAGCTTCGTACCACCATGGGCGGGTTGCCCGATTTAGCCCCGAGCCGCTAGGATGGCGGCATGATACGAAAAGCCGGCTTTCCCGAAGACCTCCTGTTCGGCGAGGCTCCCGCGGGAACCTCGCCCGCCGAAGGGGCGGATACCGCGGCCGGGGGCCCGGACGCGGCGGAGGCC
>JBGSPT010000318.1:0-1712 GCA_041738475.1 Treponematales bacterium | reverse complement strand
CGCCCTCAGGATCCGCGGTGGCCTCGGGGCCGCCGGCGAAGAGAACCAGACCCGGGCATGAGCGCCGCAGGTCCCGCGCCGCGGACAGGAGCATGTCCCGGTTCCAGAGGTAGAGGGAAAAACCGACCGCACCG
This sequence comes from Treponematales bacterium, assembly GCA_041738475.1. GTDB lineage: Bacteria > Spirochaetota > Spirochaetia > Treponematales > UBA12059 > JAAYUR01. Next base: position 1,578 of record JBGSPT010000318.1, on the reverse strand, counting down.
GGCCCGCGCCCTCGGATGGTCCGCGCCAGACCGCCCGCATCGACGGAGACTTGAACGGCCAGGAGTTCCGGATGAATCCGTCCGGCGGTGGACGGATCCTCCTTGAGGGCCGAGACGATCCGGGCGGCTCCCAGGGGAACATGCCGGGCGGAGTTCCCCAGGGACGCGGCGACGATGAGGACCCCGGGCGGGCCGCTCATTCCGTCTCGGGCAGATCGGTCCGGAACTCGACCCTCACCAGGCAGAGACCCTGGGCCGGAGCCGCACCCGGGGCCGCGGCCCGGTCCTTCCGCTCGAGGATCCCGCGGATATCCTTGGGGCCGAGCCGCCCCAGCCCCGCCTCGAGCAGGGCTCCGGCCATGATGCGGACCTGGTTGTATAAAAAGCCGTCCGCGGAAAACAGGATGTCCACGAACTGCCCGTTCCTCTGGATTCGGACGGTGCGCAGGTCCCGCTCGGACCCCTTCTTCAGGCCCCGGTGGTTGGCGAACGCCGAGAAGTCCCTGCGCCCGACCAGCTCCGCCGCCGAAGCCTCCATGGCGGGCAGGTCCAGGGAATCCGGGACGTGGAGGCTGTAGCGCTGGGAAAAGGGATCCGGGATCGGATGGGCGTGGAGCCGGTACCTGTACGTTTTCCCGATCGCCCAATACCGGGCGTGGAAGCGCTCGGGAACGTCCTTGAGGGAGCGGCAGGCGATATCCCGGGGCAGGGCCTCGTTCAGGTCCGCAAGGATGTCCTCGGGCGGGCGGGACGAAGGGGTGTGGAAATTGGCCGCCTGCCCCTCCGCGTGAACCCCCGCGTCGGTCCGGCCAGCGCCGATGATGTTGACCTCCTCCCCCAGGACGCGGGTCAGGGCGGTCTCCACCGCCTCCTGCACGGTCCTTCCCGAGCCGGGAAGCCTTTGCCAGCCCTTGTAGCCGGCCCCGTCGTACGCAAGGATCATCAGGAGGTTCCGCATAAGGATAAGGATATCCCTTCCGGAGACACAAGGGAAGCGGGGCGGATGAAGGCCCGAATTAGATGAAGCGCGCATACTTCGGGGACGGGGCGAAGTATACGAAGCGCGCATAATTTGACGACGAGGCGGATTATATGAAGCACGTATAATTCAACGATGGGGCGAAATATACGAAGTTCGCATATTTCCCAATCGCAACGGACTATCGACAGGGCGCCTTTCCTCATGGCATCGTACCCTCATGGAACCCAAGCCCGACGACGGAATCATCCCCGAGTCCTGCGGAGCCCCCTTCGGGGGAGCCCAGATGAGCTTTCCCGTCACCTTCGACCTCCGTATCATCTACGTCCTTTCCGGAGGGGCCTCGATCCAGTCCGACCTCGAGGCTATCTACGCCCGCCTGGGGGTGGAATGCTCCCTGCTCCAGGGCGTATCGAAACCCGGAGCCAAGTACGGCCGCTTCGGCAGCCGCATTACGGTGCGGAACCGGGCCCAGTTCTACGCGGTCTATTCCGAGGTCGGAAAGCTCCCCTACGTGAAGGCGGCGATTTGACCTCCCGGCGGAGCCGGAGTCCGGCCGGCGCCGAGCCGCGGTCCGGGCGCCCAGGCGACGAGGCACG
>JBGSPT010000306.1:0-11750 GCA_041738475.1 Treponematales bacterium | reverse complement strand
GGCTCGTCTACTCCGGCATCACCGGTCGCAAGCCCCCGGCGTAGCGGCGGCCGGGCCGCCCGGCTGGGCGGGGGACCGCCCCCGGCGTCTAGAATCTGACGGTCCGTCAGATTTGCAGTGGGAGCGCCGTCATGGACTTCGAGTTCTCCGAGGAGCAGCAGGCCTTCGCCAAGGAGGTCGAGGCGTTCCTCGACGCCCACGACGACCCGGAGATCTTCGACGTCACCCGGGAGAACATGGCCCAGATCGTCGACACGCCCAAGCGGCGGGCGTTCATGAAGGAGCTCGGCCACAAGGGGTGGCTGGGGATCACCTGGCCCGAGCAGTACGGCGGCCAGGACGGCGAGGGCGTCTACGAGTACATCCTCAACGAGGCGCTCGCCGGTCGGGGCGGACCCCAGATCGGCAAGGGCGTCGGCATCATCGGCAAGACGCTCATCGCCCACGGCTCGGACTTCCTGAAGCAGGAGTTCCTGCCCAAGATCCTGGAGAACGACGTCGAGTTCGCCGTCGGCTACTCGGAGCCCAACGCCGGCTCCGACGCCGCCTCCATGCGCCTCAAGGCCGAGCGCCACACCACCGAGGACGGACGGACCGGCTGGCTGCTGAACGGCCAGAAGACCTGGACGACCTCCGCGCACTTCGCCGAGTGGTACTGGCTGGGCACCCGCACCGACCCCGACAACAAGCACATGGGCATCACGCTCATGCTCGTCCCCCTCGACCAGGAGGGGATCACGATCAACGGCCTGTGGACGATCGGCAACGACGAGCGCACCAACGAGGTCTGGATCGACAACGTCTTCGTGCCCGACGAGTACGTCGTCGGTGAGGTCAACAAGGGATTCGTCTACATCTCCCAGGCGCTCGACCTCGAGCGCTTCACCATGTTCACCTACAGCCCCATCAAGCAGCGCCTCGACGTGCTGACCGACTGGGTGCGGACCGCCGAACGCGACGGCGAGCCGGTCAAGGACGACGCCGTGGTGCGCTCGAAGATGGCCAACCTCCACACCGAGGCCGAGGTGGCCCGGGTCATGGGCCTCAAGTTCGTGACCGAGGCGGTCAAGGTCGAGAAGGCGTCCAAGGCCGGCAAGGAGTTCCAGCCGCCGACCGTCGTCGCCTCCGAGTACAAGCTGTTCGCGACGGAGTTCTCCAAGCGGTTGGCCAACGCCTCCATGGACATCGGCGGGCCGGGAACCCAGCTCCGGGTCGACACCGAGGACGCCCCCATGACCGGCCGGGCCGAGTCGACCTACCGCTACACCGTGATCGACACGATCGGCGGAGGCTCCTCGGAGATCCAGAAGAACATCATCGCCCGCCGCGCCCTGGGCCTCCCCAAGAACTTCTGATGGCCGGTCCGGGAGCGCTGGAGGGCGTGCGCGTCCTCGACCTGACCCGCGTGCTCGCGGGTCCCTTCTGCACGATGATGCTGGCCGATTTGGGGGCCGAGGTCGTCAAGGTGGAGGTCCCCGGCGTCGGGGACGATTCCCGGAGCTTCGGGCCCTTCAAGGACGGCAAGAGCCTCTACTACATCACCATCAACCGGGGCAAGAAGAGCGTGGCCCTGGACCTTAAGAAGGACGATGGGAAAGCCCTTCTTCTCAAGCTGGCCCGGAAGTCGGATATCCTGGTGGAAAACTTCCGGCCCGGTACCATGGAAAAGCTCGGCCTCGGGTGGGAGGTCCTGAAAAAGGAGAACCCGAAACTCATCTACGCAGCGGTCTCGGGGTTCGGCCACACGGGTCCCGACTCCCGCAAGCCGGCGTACGACATCCTGGTCCAGGCCCGGGGGGGGATGATGAGCATCACCGGCTGGCCCTCCTCCCCGCCCACACGGGTGGGGATGTCCACCGGGGACATCACCGCGGCGCTTTTCGCCGCATCCGGCGTCCTTTCAGCCCTGTACCAGCGCGAGAAGACCGGCAAGGGCCAGAAGGTGGACGTGGCCATGCTGGACAGCCAATTGGCGATCCTGGAGAATGCCCTGGTCCGGTATCAAGTCGAGGGGAAGGCTCCGGCCGCTCTCGGCACCCGTCATCCGACCATCACCCCCTTCCAGGCCTTTCGGGCTTCGGACGCCTGGTTCGTGGTGGCCGTGGGCAACGATTCCCTCTGGAAGACCTTCTGCGTAGCCCTGGACCGGCCGGATCTCCTGGCGGATCCCCGGTTCGCGACCAACGGCGACCGGACGAAGCACCTCGGCGATCTCATCCCCGAGCTGGAGCGGGTCTTCGCCCGACGGACCGCCGTGGAGTGGATCGAACTCCTCGAGGGGGCCGGAGTGCCGAGCGCTCCGGTCAATGCCGTGGACAAGGTGATGCAGGATCACCAGCTGAACGCCAGGAACATGCTGGTGACCGTGAAGGATCCGGAGGTCGGACCCGTGACGATCCCCGGCAATCCCATCAAGATGGAGAGCCTTCCGGAATCTCCGACCCGCCCGCCCGCACCCGGGATCGGGCAGGACACGGACGAGATCCTCTCCGGGGTTCTGGGTCTTTCCCGGGCCGAGATCGAGGCCCTCCGTTCCTCCGGAGTCTTGGGTTGAGCCTCTTCCGGCCCCTGGACGCGGAAGCAGACGCCCGGGATTTCCGTTCGGGCGCACTGGATCCCGCGGACCGGATCCGGGAGGTCTGCGACCGGATCGACCGGGAGGAACCCGAGATCCGGGCCCTCCTTCCCGAGCCGGGCAGGAGGGAACGCCTCGTCGCCGAAGCCCGGGCCCTGGCCGAACGGTACCCGGACCCGGCATCCCGGCCGCCCCTGTATGGACTCCTTGTGGGCGTCAAGGACATCTTCAACGCCGCCGGTTTCGAGACCCGGGCGGGATCCAGACTTCCTCCCGTGGAACTCGGCGGACGGGAATCCGAGGCCCTAGGAGCCCTCAAGGCCGCGGGCGCCCTGGTCCTGGGGAAGACCGTCACCACCGAGTTCGCCTTCTTCGCCCCCGGGCCAACCCGGAACCCTTGGGACCTCCGGCGCACCCCCGGGGGATCCAGCTCCGGAAGCGCCGCGGGAAACGCCGCGGGCTTTTTCCATCTGGCCCTGGGTACCCAGACCATAGGCTCCATCTCCCGCCCCGCGGCCTATTGCGGAGTCGCCGGGTGGAAGCCCTCCTACGGCCGGGTGAGCGCGGCGGGGGTCTTCCCCTTCTCGCCCTCGGTGGACCACATCGGCCTTCTGGCCCCGGACACCCGGGCCCTGGCCCTCGGCGCCGCCGCGGTCTGCGGATCATGGAAGGGCCTGCCGGCCTCTGCGCCCAGACCCGTTCTGGCTGTGCCCGAAGGACCCTACCTGGACCAGGCCTCCCCGGAAGCCCGGGAGCGCTTCGAGCGGACCGTTGCGGCCCTGGCCGCCGCGGGCTGGAAGGTTTTGCGGGTTCCGGCCTTCCGGGACATCGCCCGGATCAACGCCCGGCACCGCCGCATCGCCGCCGCGGAGATGGACCGCACCCATGCCCGGCTTTTCCCCATGTACGAGGCCTTGTACGCCCCCGCGACGCGGGACCTTATCCTGGAGGGGCGAAAGGTGTCGGAGGAAGCCCTGGCCGCGGACCGGGAAGGACGTCTCGTCCTTAGGCGGGAGCTGGAGGAAGCCCTGGCCGCCGAGGAAGCGGACCTCTGGATCTCGCCCTCCGCGCCCGGTCCGGCTCCGGAAGGCCTGGATTCGACCGGGAGCCCCGGGATGAACCTGCCCTGGACCCATGCGGGCTTGCCGACCCTGTCCCTCCCGGCGGGTGTCTTCCCGAACGGCCTGCCCGCGGGTCTGCAGATCGCCGCCCCCTTCGGCCGGGACGAGGACCTGCTCCGCTTCGGGATCGATTTGGAACCATCTCTAAACAAGGACAGCTGAAGATCGCACTGAGGAGAATCGGATCCGGAATTCCCAGATCGGACGGCTTTGCAAAGGGAGGCATCATGAATTTTTCGTGGAAGATCGTCATCGACGCGGGGGCCATCTCCATGGCTCTTCTTGCGGCTACGATCATCAGATCCAAAGTCAGGTTTTTCCAACGCTTCATGATCCCGAACGCCCTGACCGCGGGATTCCTGCTCCTTCCCCTGTATAATTACGTATTCCCGGGCATGGGGCACCAGGTGAACCGGCTGGGGGAACTGGTGTACCACCTGTTGAACATCTCCTTCGTGGCGATGACCCTCCGGAACGCTCCCCCCAAGATCCACAAGAAATCAGGAGGGGTCCTGGGAACGACCACGGGCATACTCTCCCAGTACGCCATCCAGGCGCTCTCGGGCCTTCTTCTGGCGTATTTCCTGATCGTCACGGTTTCCCCGGGACTCAACCCCGCCATCGGTCTCTTCCTGCCCCTGGGCTTCGCCCTGGGGCCGGGGCAGGCCTTCGCCATCGGCCGGGGCTGGGAGGCCATCGGATTCGAGGGGGCGGGCTCGCTGGGTCTAACCTTCGCCGCCCTGGGCTACCTCTGGGCCTGCTTCGCGGGGGTCTGGCTGATCAACCACGGCGTGAAAAAAGGCTGGCTCCACAAGGAGAGCCTTCAGGCCTTCCAGGACAAGGGGATGATGACGGGGATCGTCCCGAAGGACCGGGAACGGCCCGTGGGGGCCCGGTTGACCACGGATTCCGAGGCCGTAGATTCCTTCTCCTTCCACGCGGGGATGGTGGCGGGCACCTACTTCCTGTCCTATCTTCTGCTGAAGGCCCTGACCTGGGGGCTTTCTTTCGCGGGGAACGCGGGCCGGGAGCTGGCGGTGAACCTCTGGGGCATCAATTTCATCTTCTCCGCCCTGACGGCCCAGCTGGTCCGGTTCGTGATGGTCAAACTCAAGCTGACCCACGTCCTGGACGATTCCACCCTGTCCCGGATGTCCGGCTTCGCCGTGGACTACATGGTCGCCGGGGCCATAGCCGCGATCTCCCTGATTTTCGTGGGGCAGTACTGGAAGGAGATCCTCTTTCTGTCCGTGGTCTGCGGTGTCCTCACGACGGTTACGGTGCCCTGGATGGCTTCCCGGATGTTCAAGGATTACCGCTTCGAGCGGATGATGATGATCTACGGCTGTTCCACGGGAACCCTGTCCACGGGCCTGGCCTTGCTGCGGGTATTGGATCCCGAGTACCGAACCCCCGTGGCCTCGGACTATATGGTCTCCGCGGGGCTCACCTTCCTGATGGCCATCCCCTTCATACTTTCGATCAACCTGCCCGCCAAGGCCGGCCAGACCGGGGACATGGCCCCCTTCTGGCTGATGGTGATCATAAGCGGAATCTACTTGGCGGTCACCCTGGGGATGTACGTGTTCCTAGCCCGCCGCAGAACCCTGGCCAAGGCCGGAACGATCTGGCATCCGTAGGATGGAGATCGCCATCATCCACTGCCGGGCGGAGGACCTGCGGGTGGGAAACCGGACCTGGTACACCGACCGGCCCCGGTAGAACTCCAGCAGGTTGCGCTTGAGGACGCCCTCGCCTTCCACCTCCGAAAGGGGGAAGGCGAGGGGCCTTCCCGCCAGGGGAGCGAGCTCGATCCTGTCCCGGTACATGGAGAGGGTTCCGACCCGGATTCTCCGCAGGGGGGAGAGCCTCCAGCCCTTCAAGACCAGGACCCCGGGGTCCGAGAAAAGCGGGGTCCCGTCGTCCCGGGCAAGCTTCCGCCTGAGATAGTCCCGGAACGCCTCCTCCTGCCACAGGCTCCATTCGCGAATGGTCGAGAACCGGGGAGGCCGGCCTTCGGCGGGCCGGAACCGGTAGTACCGGTCGAGGCGGCTTTCCTGGCCGCAGGCCTCGCATCGGAAGCGGTCCTCGGAGCTTCGCATCCGGCCCACTTCCCCGCAGGAAGCGCACTGGAAGAGGACGGTCTCCAGGTGCTCCGCCCGTTGTTTCCGGCCCGAGAACGGGATCTTTCGGGACGCCAGCCACTCCGCCTCGTCATGCTCCAGGGAGGCTTCGATTCGGGCCAGGATCTCCTCGGGGGTCATGCGCTTCAGGTCCTCCGCGGTCAGGGCCACCTTGAACTCGATCTCCAAGGCCCCCCGGCGCCGGGTCCAGCTCCAGCGGGGCAGGGAATAGAAGGCACCCTTGAGCACGGGTGTGACCACCGGAACCTTGAGGAGCTTGAGAAGCTTGCCCGTGGCGGGAACCAGGGCCTGGGTGTGCCCGTCGAAGCTGGCCGTTCCCTCCGGGAAGATGCCCACGACGCCTTTTCTCTTGCGGATGACCTCCACGATGCCGTTGATGGTCTGAAGGTCCGGGATGTGCTTCGACTTGGGGATCGTGCCCACCAGGCGCAGAAGGGCCCGCATGATTCGGGTTCGCATGTTCCCGTCGCTGGCTATCCAGTGCACCGGGACCGGAATGTTGGAGCCGATCATGAAGGGATCCACCATGCAGACATGGTTCGGGACGATCACGTACGGAGGCCGCAGGGTCTTCAGCACCTCGGAATTGACGAGCCGGATCCGATACATGACTCGAAGGTACTTCCCGTAGACCGAGGCGAGAAGGAGGTTGAACCATCGGGGATTTCCCGGGGTATAGGCTTTGTTGACGGCGGCGGGCATGGGCGGCCCCTCGGGATGTGCAGTATAGGCCGTATCCACGGCGCGATATAACGATACTCCAGGATCCTCGTCCGCGCAAGGAGGGAAATCGCGAGAGATTCTCAGGCGGCGCCGGGCTTCCTGCGGGACCGAGGTCTCGCTGGTCCTCGGCCTTTGTGGCCCGCGGGCCTGCGGAATCGCTCGACCTCGATCCCTCCGGTAGCCCGGCGACTCAGTAAATCTCAGCTCTCCGTCTTCTTTCCTCGCCCGAACAGGGGGCAGGCGATCCGGATCCGCACCATGGAAGCCAGGATGACCAGGGCGGCGAGTCCCGCGGCTATCCAGACGGGTGCGGAGTAGTCCGGATCCGATTGAAGCCGTTTGAGCACGATGCCCGCATAGGCCCATACGACGACCAGGGGGGCCGCGACCTGGCGTTTCCAGATCGAAAAGCCCAAGGCCACGGCCAGACCGGCCAGGATGACCGCGACGGTCCAGATCCTCGGATCCAGCCCGAATCCGTCCCACCGGGTTTTAACCAGGAGGGCCGTGGCGTTCGCGATGAGGGCCACGCAGATCCATCCCAGATAGACCCGGAGGGGCACGGTCAGGAGGAAGCGCCGCAGGCGGATCGAACCGGGCTCAACGCCGGATCCCTTCTCAAGGATTCCCCCGGAATCCAATTTTCGCTCCGTGTCCCGCTCCAAGGCGACCAGGGTTCCCAGGATTACCAGCATGATCACCAGGGAGGTCCCGACCAGCCTCCAGTGCCACGCGAGAATCCAGGCCGTGTTTGCGGCGGCGTTCAGTATGAACAGCGCCCCGTCCCGGCCGGTCCACGCCCGCCGCTCTCCGGAGGCGGACCGGAAGGATTCCCGGGCTGCGGCGGCGACATAGCCAGCCAGCAGAAGGTAGATGAGGCCCCAGACGGAAAAGGTGATCCCCGCCGGCACGAAAAGGTTGGGAAGCTCATCGGAGAGCTGCCCCGTGTTGACACCGTTTAGGGGGAGTGCTGAGGCCAGGCCGTTGACGGCCACCATGCACGTAAAGGCCAGGATGGCCAGAAGGGCGGCCGTTCCGGCCGCCCGGGTGACGTTCGATTCGGATTTCATGCCTTATATGGTAATCACAGGAAGAGGTTTACGCCAGAGTTGCCCGCGGCCTCCATATAGGTGGCGACCCCTCCGATCTCCACACCGTCGATCAGTTCCTCCCTCGCGACCCCCATGATGTCCATGGACATCTGGCATGCCACAAGCCGCACTCCGGATTTCAAGGACTGGGCCATCATGGATTCCAGGGCGTCGACGTTTTTCGCCTTCATCCGTCCCTTCATCATCAGGGCCCCCAATCCGCCGAAATTCATCTTGGACAGGGAAAGGCGGCCCGCGTTCCGAGGGAGCATCATCCCGAACATGCGGCCCATGAAATCCTTGGACGTCCGTACACGTTCGGGACGTTTGATCACCGAAAGCCCCCAGAACGTAAAGAACATGGTCACCTCCTTGCCCACCGAGGCAGCCCCGTTGGCCAGCACGAAGGAGGCCAGGGCCTTGTCCATGTCGTCGGAGAAGACGATCAGCGTGGCTCCTTTCGCGGCGGCTTTCGTTTCCGCTCCCGATGGGACGTTCCCCGGGATGGCCTTTTCGATGGTCGCGGTGAAGACCCCCCTTGTCTCCTCCAGGGAAACCAGGATGTTCCCGGTGATCGCGCACCAGCTCCTGGCGTCCCGGGCAAAACCCGGATCCGTGGCGGACACGATCGCCCGGCCTTTCGGGGGCAGACGGTCCATCTCGGCCTTGAGCCGCTGGACGGGTCCCGGACACTGGAGACCGCAGGCGTCCACCCGCACGGTGACGTCCCGGGCGCGGTCCATTCCCTCCGGCATCCCCGAACCTTCCGCCCAGGTCTCCGTAAGCAGGGCGTCCCGGGCGCCCCTGGTCGAACCCTGGATACCGGCCAGCCCGGGCCGATATGTCCCCGGGTTGTCCTGTCGCTCCGAGGCCAGCTCCCAGGTCTTGTACCCCCCCGAAAGGTTGGACACCTCGGTCCATCCGTTCTGCCGGAGTATCCGTTCCGCCAGGTACCCCCTAAGCCCGACTCCGCAGAAGATCAGCACGGGCCGGTCCCGGGGAATTTCCGCCAGCCGCGAACGCAGCTCGTCGTTGGGGATGTTGACGGATCCCGGGATCGTGCCCAGGGCGTGCTCGTCCCGGGTACGGACGTCCAGGAGAAAGGCGCCCGATTTCCGGGCGGACTCGGCGTCCTTCCAGGAAACCGGGCGGGTCAGTCCCGCAAGGGCGTTGTCCGCCGCCATGCCCAGGATGTTTACCGGATCCTTGGCGCTTGAAAAAGGAGGAGCGTAGGCGTGCTCGAACTCCGCCAGGTCCGTCACCCTTTCACCCCTGCGTACGGCTTCGGCCAGGACGTCGATCCGCTTGTCCACCCCGTCGTACCCCACGGCCTGTGCGCCGTAGAGCTGGCCGCTCTCGGGATCGTAGACGGCCTTCAGGCTCAGGGGGACCGCGCCCGGATAATACCCGGCGTGGGAGTTCCCGTGGACGATCAGGGATGCGCATCGGATTCCGGCCTTGGCCAGGGCCTTTTCAGACGCCCCCGCGGAGGCGGCGGTCAGGTCGAAGACCTTGGCGATGCCTACGGCGATGGAACCCTTCCAGGTCTTGCCGGAGTCGCCCCGGAGGATGGAATCCGCGACCACCCGGGCCTGCTTGTTGGCAGGCCCCGCCAGGGGGATCGTGGGAGGCAGGCCGGGCAGGGGATGCCGGAACGCGCAGGCGTCCCCCAGGGCATAGATCGCGGGATCCTCGGTCCTCATCCGTTCGTCCACCAGGATCGCGCCGTTGGGGGCCAGTGCCAGGCCGGCCTCCCGGGCCAGGCGGGTATCCGGTCGGACGCCGATGGACAGGATGACCATGTCCGCGGATAGTTCCGCTCCCGAGGAGAGCTTCACCACGGTCCGGCTTCCCCGGCGCTCGAAAGAAGCCACGGGGTCGGACAGGTAGAGCTCTATATTCTTGTCCCGGAGCTGGCGGTGTACGAGGGCCGCCATCTCGAAGTCCAGGGGCGCCATGACCTGGTCCAGGGCTTCCACGATGCTGACGAAGGCCCCCCGGGCGTGGAGGTTCTCCGCCATCTCCAGTCCGATGAATCCCCCGCCGATAACCACCGCCCGCTCGGGCCTGCGCTCGTCCAGGAACGCCTTGATCGCGTCCACATCCGGAACGGATCGCAGTGTGAATATCCCCTCCCCGTCGATGCCGGGCAGGGGAGGCCGCAGGGGCTCGGCGCCCGGGGAGAGGACCAGGGCGTCGTAGGGTTGGGAGTAGGTCCGGCCTGTCCGGGTTTCCCGGACGGAAACGGATCGGGAGGCGCGGTCAATGGACACCGCTTCGTGCCCGACCCGGACGTCCACGGCCAGCCAGGCCCGGAATTTCTCCGGGGTCATCACGAAGAGGCGGTCCCGATCCGGGATCGAACCGCCGGCGTAGTAGGGAAGGCCGCAGTTCGCGTAGCTGATATGGTCTCCCCGTTCCAGGAGAACGATCCGGGCCGTCTCGTCCAGACGGCGCAATCGGGCCGCGGTGGAAGCGCCTCCGGCGACGCCTCCGACGATCACGTAGGTGTGCATGGTTCCTCCCGATAGGTACTGAAGATGGATGGCGAATCAATATGGAGCAATGTTTATATATAAAAGTCTATATCATGATAAAATTATTGTAAAGCCCGGGAAACCGACCCTTGCCCATACCCCGTCCTGCGGCTAGGATGAGGGTACTTAGGAGGCTCCATGAATCTCGACGCATCGGCGACCCGCGACGCGGCGGCCCGCGCCCAGGGACTTCTCGCCCGGGCCCGGGAAGGAATGGCCCGGCGCGTAGTGGGCAAGGCTGAACTGGTGGACGGCATCCTGACTGCCGTAGCCGCGGACGGTCACGTGCTCCTTGAGGGCGTACCGGGGCTGGCCAAGACCCTGGCGGTCAAGACCTTCGCGGAACTGGCGGGGTTGACCTTCCGGCGTGTGCAGTTCACCCCGGACCTCCTGCCCGGGGACATCACGGGCAGCCTCTTCTACGACGCTCCAACGGGACGTTTCGTGCCCCGGGAGGGGCCGGTCTTCACGAACGTCCTTCTTGCGGACGAGGTGAACCGAGCCCCCGCCAAGGTCCAGTCCGCCCTCCTGGAAGCCATGGAGGAGAGGCAGGTGACCATCGGCGACCGGAGCATCCCCCTTCCGAAACCCTTCTTCGTCCTCGCCACCCAGAACCCCATCGAGCACGAAGGCACCTTCCGTCTGCCCGAAGCCCAGGTGGACCGGTTCCTGCTCAAGGTGCTGGCGGATTATCCGGACATGGAGGAGGAGCTCGAGATCGTCCGCCGGGTCGCGGACCCGGGATCCGCGGTCCTGAAGCCCCTGCTTTCCGTCGAGGATATCGAGTTTTTAAGGTCCGCGGCCCGGTCCGTGAGGGTCGAGCCCGACGTCCTTGACTACGCGGTCCGCCTGGTGCGCGCATCCAGGCCCTCCGGGGACGACGGGGCTCCCCAGTCCCTCCGGGAGCTGCGGAAATACGTCGAATACGGGGCTTCCCCCAGGGCGTCGATCTACCTATATCGCTGCGCCCGGGTGGGAGCGCTCTTCGCGGGTCGGGACTACGCCGTGCCCGATGACGTAAAGACCGCGGCCTTGCCGGTCCTGCGGCACAGGATCATCCCCTCCTACGAGGCGGAGGCCGAGGGAATCACCTCGGACGCCGTCATCCGGCGCCTCCTCTCGATCGTTCCGGTACCATAAATGCCCGCGGAAGCGGCCCGCCGGTCACTGCGAAGACTCCTCTTCACCGCTCCGTCCCTCTCCAGGGCCCTCCTTTCGGGAGGGTTCCGATCGGTGTTCCGGGGCCGGGGGATCGAGTTCGACACACTCCGGGACTACGACGCCGAGGACGACGCCCGCCTGATCGACGTGCGCGCCACTGCCCGGTTCGGCCGGGCGTTCGTGAGGACCTACCGGGAGGATCGCAACCTGACGGTGCTCCTGGTCATGGACGAGAGCCTGTCGATGTCCTACGGGACGGACCGGAGCCGGCGCGAAGCCTCAGGAGTCGCGGCCTCCCTGCTTGCCTACGCGGCCGCGCTGAACGGCACCGCGGTGGGCGCCGTTTTCTTCGACGAGGCGGATATCTCCTTCGTCCCGCCCCGCCAGGGCCGGAGGCC
>JBGSPT010000262.1:0-7496 GCA_041738475.1 Treponematales bacterium | reverse complement strand
GAACTGGCCGACCGGATCGGGCGGGGGGAGCCCGTACGCCGCTGCCTGGTGTCCATCGGGAATCCCCGCGCCCTCTTTGCCCCGATCCGCCCCGGCACCCGGGTCCCGCGGATCGAGGAGATGAAGGCCGAGCTCGACCTTACGGCGTACATGCTCCTGGAGGAGCTGCCGGCCGTGGACGAGTGAGGGCGGCCGCCCTTACCCCCTGGCCCAGCAGGGCCGCGGCCCGGGAGGGTGTCACAATCTTCATGACAGCATTTTGGTTGAAGAATCTCCGATTATCCGATATAATCCGATTATCGGAGATTTCATGATCATCGTATCCACCACCGAATTTTCCAAGAATCTCAAGACCATGCTGGACAGCCTGGAATTCCGGGGGGAGGAGATCATCCTGACCCGGAGCCGGCACGCCATAGCCCGTATCCTCCCCGGCTCGCCCTACCTGACGGCCCAGCAGGCGATGGGGGACCTTTACAGGACGCTCCCCGAGGACGCCGGGGCTTCCTGGGCCGCGGAAAGCCGGATTCCCGGGGCTCTCGAGGAGCTGCGGGACCCATGGGCGTGATCGTCGATACCTGCGTCTGGGTGGACGTGGAGAGGGGGCGTCTGTCTCCCGCGGACGTCCAGGCCCGGACGGGGACAGAGCCCGTGTTCATGTCGCCGGTGACCATCGCGGAGTTGAGTTTCGGGGTGTCCATGGCGTCGACTCCGGACATCCGGCAGAAGCGCCTGGCGGCTCTGGAAAAGCTAAGGAAGAAACCCGTCCTGATCATCGACGAGGAAACCGGGGCCATATTCGGGCACTTGGCGGCGGAGCTCCGGAAGGCCGGCCGGTCCGCCGAGTACAGGGTCCAGGATCTCTGGATCGCCAGTCAGGCCATCCAGCACGGTTTTCCGGTGCTGACCCGTAACGTCCAGGATTTCAAGGATATCCCCGGATTGACCCTGCTCTGACCGCTATCGCGGCCCGCCGGTATTCCCATCCTCCTACTCCAGCGCCCGGTCCACCGCGGCCTTCGCGTGGAGGACCGTGGTGTCGTAGAGGGGCACCCGGGGGTGTTCCCGGATCAAGAGGCCGATCTCCGTGCAGCCCAGGATGATCCCCCGGGCCCCCCGGTCCGCCAGGCGGTCGATGACCCCTGCGTATCGGGCCCGGGAATCCTCCCGGACCACCCCCCGGACGAGCTCCCCGTAGATGACCTCGTTCACGGCGGCCCGGTCCTCCGCTTCCGGTACGAGGACCTCGAGGCCGAAGCGTTCCCGCAGGCGGTCCGCGTAGAAGCCTCTCTCCATGGTGAACTTCGTGCCCAGAAGGCCGACCGTACCCAGGCCGTCCGCGGCCAGGGCCTCCCCGGCGGCGTCCACGATGTGCAGGTAGGGGATGCCCGCCGCGGCCTCGAACCCTTCCATGACCTTGTGCATCGTGTTCGTGCACAGGACCGCGAAATCCGCCCCCGCGGCCGCTAGGTTCCGGCCCGCCTGGAACATGCGCCCCCGCAGGGCCTCCCAATCCCCGGCGTACTGGAGGTCCTCGATCTCCTGGAAGTCGAAGGAAACCATTACGCAGGACGCGGAACGGCTGCCTCCCAGCCGTTCCCGCACCTCCCGGTTGATCAGGGTGTAGTAGACCCCCGAGGATTCCCAGCTCATGCCTCCGATCAGTCCGATGGTCTTCATGGGTCCCTCCGCATGGTTTTGGCCTTCGGTCAGGCTACCGGCGCTTGCGTATCCCGCGGGCCGGTACTATGCTTGAATCGTCGATGCCCCCGAACCTTTCGGCGTCCGGAACCTTCCCCGGCATCGACTCGGCCGCCGCCCGATAGTGTACCACCCAAACGACATCCACGCGACGAAGTACCGCCGAACCTTTTCCCTGGATCGGCGGCAGGCTCGCTGTATCGGCGCGGCCCAGCGCGCCGCGCCGGGGAGGTAATCATGAGTGGAACGTTTCCCCGATGGGGGGCAGTCTGCGCTGTCCTCCTGTCCCTGGTACTGGTCCTGGGATGCTCCCAGGCCGTGGAACCCGGGGCGTCCCCGGAGGAGTCCGCGATATCCGTGGACGAACTCCTGACCGGTCTCGACTCCCTGGGAGCCGTACAAAGCAAGGCGCTGTTCGGCGCCTCCTTCATCCCCAAACCGACGGGAGGATATTTCTCCGCCGAAGAATTGGCGGTGTATCTCTCCGGGATCCGGGACGCCCTGGCTTCCCGCGCGGCCGCGGCCGCCTCGAACAGTCCCTACCTGGTGATGCCCGTCAGGCTGAAATCCGGGGGACAGAGCGGGCTCATGTGGGTTCCCGTAAGCCTGGGCAGGACCCTCGCGGTCCCGATCATCGCCTACCAGCACGGTACGCGGGTGTACCGGGAAAACGCCCCGTCCCGGTTCAACTCCAACCCCTTGTCCATCCTTTCGAGCAGGGATGTCTCGGGAGCCTTCCAGAATTACGTCGAGTGCGTGGCCGGCGCGTTGATGGCCTCCGCGGGGTACATCGTGGTGATGCCCGATTATCCGGGATTCGGCGACAGCCGGGCTCCGCACCCCTATGTCCACCTCTCCCTGGGCGAATCCGTCCGCCTCATGGTCGGCCGGGCCCGGACGGTGCTCGCCGGCCTCTGGGGAGCCGCCCGGTCCAACGGCCGCCTGTACCTCATCGGCTATTCCGAGGGGGGATTCGCCACCCTGGCCGCGGCCAAGCGGTTCCAGGAAACGGGCACGGCCGTGACCGCCGCGGTGCCCTGCGCGGGATCCTACGATTTGTCGGGCACGATGGTCCGGGAGGTGCTCTCCGGCGAAGAGGCGCCGGTTCCCTACTACATCCCCTATACGGTCTTCGGCTACGCCTCGGTCTACCGGAGCGTGGAGCCCTCCGCCTGGGATTATGCCGCCCTGCTCGAGCCGCCCCTCCCGGGGATTCTGGACACCCTGTTCGGCGGAGGATATTCCGGGGCGGAGGTGTCCACGGCGATGCCTTCCGATGTGCTCCGGGAGCTGATAACGGACACCCTGGCGGCGGAGATTGCGGCCGGGACCGGGACCGTCTACGGGCGGCTGCGGGAGAACACCGCGTTCTTGACGGGGTGGATTCCCGGCATGATCCTCCAGATGATCCATTCTCCCGAGGACGGCATCGTGCCCGTGGAGAACACCTTGGCCGCCTATGAGGCCTTCAAGTTCCTGCCCAACGTGCTTGCTCCCGTCATGGTGCCTCCCGTACCCCTGCCGGAGCCTTTGGCGGATCTCGGGGACGTGCACCTCTTCGCCTACCCGACGGCCCTGCTCGCCGGATTCACCTTCATAGACGGAGTGGAGAGCACGTTCTGATCAAACCCTGATCGGGGAGGGGCGCGGACGCCGCCCCTCCCCGCGTGGAATCGGCCGACGGATCTTCCTTTTTAGAATCCCGCCGTGCATACTGGGCCGCCGGACTGCGTACCGGGGCAAGGAGGGCGGGAATGAAGGGTAATCGGGCCAAGTCCGCACTGGATCTCACGGGCAAGCTCATCGAACGCTTCGGTCCGAGGCTCGCGGGGAGCGAGGCATCCTTGGGCTGCGCGGACGCCCTCCTGGCGGAGGCGCGAGGCTCGGCCGACAGGGCGAATGCCGAGGACTTCCGGGTCCATCCCGGGGCCTTCCTGGGCTTCATCCGGGTCCTGGTGGTCCTGTACCTGGTCGCGGCCCCGGCCCTCTACTTCGCCCCGGCCCTTTCGGCGGTCCTGGCGACCGCGGGGATCGGAATCCTGGTCTTCGGATTCTTCCTGTACCGGGAGGTGCTGGATCCCTTCTTCCCGGGCCGCACGGGACGGAACGTCACCGCGGTGCTGGAGCCCGTTGGGCCCGTGAAGCGCCAGCTCATCGTGAGCGGCCACCACGACTCCGCCCGGGTCTTCAACTTCTACATCGACCAACCCGAGAAGTATTCCCTGCGGGTCTACGGCGGCATCGGCTCCTTCGCCGCCCTCTGGGCGGGCTCCCTGGTCCTGGCGGTCCTGGCACCGGGGCCCTGGGTCCGGGCGGCGGTGACGATCGCCTTCTGCCTGGACTTCCTCCTGGTGGCTCCCCTATGGAACTTCGCTGGTTCCGAGGGCACCCCCGGGGCGGGGGACAACCTGGCGGCTTCCGCGGTGGCCCTGGAGCTCCTGCGGGAGTTCCGGGCCCGCCGGGACGCGGGCTCGGGTCTGGCCTCCACCCGCCTTTTATTCGTCAGCTTCGACGCCGAGGAGGCGGGACTCCGGGGAGCCCGGGCCTGGGCCAAGGCCCACGGGGCCGAGATCGCGGGGCTTCCGACCTTCCACTACAACATGGACTGCGTGTACAAGGCCGCGGACGCCCGCTTCCTGACCAGCGACATCAACGGATCCGTGAAGCTTTCGGTTCCCCTGGCGGAAGCCTGTGCCGCCGCGGCCCGGGAGTCGGGGGTGGGGGCCGCGGTGGAACCCATCGCCTTTTTGACCGGGGGGACGGACGCAGCGGAGACCGCCAAGGCGGGCGCCCGGGCGACAACCCTTATCGCCATGAAGTGGTCCAACGAGGAGAGGTCCGGGGGCTACCATACTCCCTCGGACGACCTGTCCGCGGTGGAGCCCGCCGCCGTGGAGCTGGCCCTGGCAGTGGGCGTCCGCCTGGCGGAGCGCCTGGACTCGGGGGACCTGGACTAGCCGGCCCGGCCGGCCGCTTCGACCGGCGCCGGTCCCGCCCTCCCGAAGGCCGGTTAGGGCTTGAACAGCTCCTTGAGGGCGTCCTCAAGGTTGCCCGCCGCCTTCTCGATGCCCTTCCCCAGGTTCGAGGCCAGGCGGGTCAGGGGATCCTCGGAATCCTCCATGTCCCTGCGGTAGAAGTCGAAACCGGCCTTGAGATCCTCCTCGGGGGTTTCGGCGGAGTATCCCCGCTTGAGGTAGTTTCCGTCCAGGATGGCTTTGAAGGCCCCGGAGGCGGACCAGGTCCTGAGTTCCTGGATCCGCTCCACCGGGAAGGGGTGGGACTGCCAGAGCTGGTTCAGCAGCTTGTGGACGGAATCCAACAGGGATTTCTGCTCGTCGAATTCCCGGGCCTGGAGGAAGAACTCGTTGATGTCCACCTCGGACAAGTCCTCTCCGCCGGCCATGCGCATGAGGGCGTTCAGGGAGGGCGTCTCGTCCTGGAGGGCAAGTACCTCCGCCCGGTCCGAGGTCAGCTCGCTTTTCCGGTCCCATTCATAGAGGGCCGCGAAGATCGGGATCAGCACGATCCGGGGCATCGGGAGGAGGTAGGGGGAGATACGGGCCAGCACCCAGAGCAGGGTCTTGTAGGGGGCGTGGCCGCTCATGATGTGGCCCATCTCGTGGGCCAGGATGGCCTTGACCTCGATCTCGTCGAAATTCCGCAGGAGATAGGAGTTCAGGACGATGAAGGGCTCCTTGGCACCCAAAACACCCGCGTTGTATTCGGTACTCTGCTTCACGAAGACCGTCGGCGTGTAGGGCCAGTCGAAGGTGTCCGTCACCTCCGCCATGAGGCGGTGTATGCGCGGGTACTGTCGTTCCGTGACCTTGATGGCCGATGCCAGGTGCATCAGGCGGAGGGACCTCTCGGTGGTGACGGAGATGAAGGTGGAAAGGAGCTGATCTAGTCCCTTCATGGAACGGAGCGCCGCCAGGGCAGCCCGGTCCGCGGGGTGTTCCCAGGACCGGGGATCGATGTCGTATAGTTTCTTGATTTTCGGAACCAGCATGATGCCTCCCGGCGCTCCGTCCTAGGCGGACCCGGCGCCGGATCCATTGTCCTTGGTTTCCCGGCCTTTCGCAAGGGCGCCCCGGGGCCGGCGGTCCGGTCCGCCGCCGGCGCTTCCCAGGATTATTGGCATACGCTAGAATAAGTCGCCGAGAAGGAGGATTTTGCAATGGGCTCCGACCTTGGTTCCGATTCCGATCCGGCCGCGGCCGAAGGCGTGGGAACGGCCGCGTACGCGGGACCGGTCCTGTTCTACACCGACGAGGTGATCGACCATTTCACCCGCCCCCGGAATGTGGGGGAGCTTCCCCCGGAGGAGACCGACGGCTTCGCCCGGATCGGCGACCCCGCCTGCGGGGACGAGATGAAGCTCTGGATTTCCGTCCGGGAGGGCCGGATCGCCCGGATAGCCTTCAAATCCTACGGATGCCCCGGGGCCATCTCCACAAGCAGCATGGCCACCGAGCTTGCCCTGGGCAAGACCCTGGCTGAGGCCAAGGCCCTCACGGACGACGACGTCGTGAACGCCCTGCGGGGCCTGCCCGCGAACAAGCGGCACTGCTCCCTGCTGGGAATCCGCGCCCTCCACGCGGCCGTCGAGGACTACGAGTCCCGGGGCATTTAGACCTTCAGAAACTCCACGGAGGACCAGTCGATCTTGCCCTCCCCGTCCAGGAGGTCCGCGTCCGCGTGGACGTACTCGACCTTTCCGACGAACATCTCGTGGGACCCCGTCCGGATCGAGTCCGTCACGGTGCACTCGATGGAGACCGGGCAGTCCAGGAGGACCGGGGCGTTCACCTTTACTCCTTCCCCCAGGCGCAGCCCCAGGGCCGCCAGCTTGTCCTCGTCCCGGCCGGACCGGCTCCCGAGGTACTGCCAGGCTTCCCGCAGGGATTCCGGTACGAGGTTGGCCACGAAGAACCCCGTCTCCCGAATGATGCCGTAGGAGAACCGGGAAGGCACGATCCCCACCATGACCATGGGCGGGTCGTAACTGCAGTTGCAGGCGTACACCACGGCCAGGGCGTTGTTCCGGCCGTCCCTTCCCCGGCAGGATACCAGCACCGGAGGTCGGGGGTTCAGGATGGATCGAAAGGCCGCGGGTTTCTTTTCCGTCATTGTCTCCTCCAGAGCAGGCGCGTCATGCATGTCCGCGGTGGAATATGGTTCAGTATTCTACCCCGGCTTCACCCGGCTTTTGGAGTCCCTCGCCCCGCCGCGGCGGATCCGAGAAATTCCGGGGTTCCGTTCAGGATAGGCCCGCCGCCGTCCTCAAGTCCGTTCCCGCGGGCACGGTCCGGATCTTGATTCCCGCGGCGGCCAGGGCGGCCGCGGCCTTGGGCCCCACCTCGGGAGCCGCCACGGTCCGGACCCCCGACTCCGCCAGGAAGGAGGCCGCCCCGGTGCCCGCCCCGTGCTCGGCCCCAGCCCCCTGGTTCGGCACGACCGAAAGGCTCCCGCCCTCGGAATCGTGGATCGCGAAACTCTTCGCCCTTCCGAACACCTTGCCCACGGTCTTGCCGTCGTCCGTCGGAATCGCAGTTTTCATGATGCTCGTTCCTCCTTTTGTTCCGCCGAAGCGGGATGGCCGGCATCCGCCGCCTCCAGGGCAGCCCGCACGGCCTTCAGGGCGTCCCCGAGCGGCGCCATCGCCTCGGATCCGACGTCCAGCCAGGTTCCGCCCCGTTCCTCCGCGGATCGGAGGGCGGGGTCGAAGGGGATCGCGCCGGCCAGGGGTATTCCCAGGGATTCCGGCAGGTCCCGGGCGAGGCGGTCGGCCTCCG
>JBGSPT010000248.1:0-1635 GCA_041738475.1 Treponematales bacterium | reverse complement strand
CCCGGACCCCGGCCTTGGCCAGGGTCGAGGCGGCGGCGCTCTTGCAGCCCGCGCCTTCCGGAGCCGGGAAGTTCTCCTCCTTTACCACGGCCCCGTCCTTGACGTCGAAGAGGGTGAAGCCCCGGCAGGACCCGAAATGGGGGTCCACCATCCCGTCCCGGGTGGGGACGGCGATCCTGTACTCGTTCATGTCCGTCTTGGCCATCTGTACGATTCCTCCGTCTATCTCCAGCGCCTTGCCGTTCACCAGGGCGTCCGCTATCTTGCGTCGCGCGGTTTCGACGATGCGCCCGAATGTCTGCCGGGACACGCCCATGCGGGCAGCCGCGGCTTCCTGGTAGAGCCCCTCCAGGTCCGCCAGGCGGACCGCCTCGAGCTCGTCCAGGGTGAGGGTCATGGTCTCGAGTTCCCGCAGGGGTATCCCCGCGGGCTTGAATGCCCGGGACCGGGGCCAGCCCCGGACGCGGCGCTCCGAGACGGGGCGGGGCATGCTACCGGACCTCCGCCCGTGCCAGGGTTTCCGCTACACCTTCGGCCAGGTCCGAGGCGGCCTTGCGGACTTCCTCGGACAGGCCGTCCCAGAGGAGATGGCGCTTTTGGGCCAGGTCCGCCCTCCAGGGTATCCGAGCCAGGATGGGCATGCCCAGGTCCGGGGCATCGGCGGCTCCGCCGGTGAACAGGGGAATCT
The DNA here is from genome assembly GCA_041738475.1 of Treponematales bacterium. GTDB lineage: Bacteria > Spirochaetota > Spirochaetia > Treponematales > UBA12059 > JAAYUR01. The sequence continues at coordinate 947 of JBGSPT010000248.1, read as the reverse complement.
CCTTCCCGCAATGCGGGCAGACCATGGATTCCATGTTCACCACGAGGCCGAGGGCCCGGGTGTTCGTCTGGCCGGCCATGTGGACGGCCTTGGCCACGATCATGGACACGAAGTCCTGGGGTGTGGCCGCGAACACCAGGCCGTCGAAGGGCAGGCTCTGGAGTGCCGTCAGCATGACGTCGCCGGTGCCCGGGGGAAGGTCCACGATCAGCCAGTCCAGGTCTCCCCAGGCCGTGTCGGTCCAGAACTGCTTGACCGCCTGGGAAAGGAGAGGTCCGCGCCAGATGACCGGCCGGGTTTCCTCCTCGATCAGGAAGTTGATGGACATCACCTCGATCCCGTCGTCGGACTTGATCGGCACGAGCTTGCCGTCGTCCGCCTCGGCGCGGAAGGAATCCACCCCAAGCAGGCGGGGCACGCTGGGGCCCGTGATGTCCGCATCCAGGATCCCCACCCGGGAACCCTTGGCCGCCAGAGCCTGGGCCAGGAGGACGGCGATCGTGGACTTGCCCACCCCTCCCTTGCCGCTGGCCACTCCGACGACCCGGGCTATGCGGGGATTCGCGTTCCCCGCGTCTTTTTCCTCACTCATGGCATATCCTTGTTAATGGGCTTATGCCAAATAATAGTCCCTTCGGGCTTTTCCGTCTAGAGCAGTCCGAAGCTTGTGCCGCCTTTCGGGCATCCGGACAGTCCGCTAGAGGGCCGCCCGGAGGATGCACTCGATCTCCGGAGCCGTGAGGACCGCGGGATTCGCCTTCATGGAGCTGGATGACAACGAATCCGCGGCCAGGCCCGGGAGGTCGGCCTCCCGGACGCCCCAGGAGGAAAGCCCGGGGATGCCCAGGTCCGCGGCCAGGTCCGCCAGGGCCGTCGGGAGGTCTTCCGGCCCGGCCCCGGTCTTCCCGGTCACCAGGCGGGCGGCCCGGGAGTAGCGTTCCAGGCCG
>JBGSPT010000210.1:0-4005 GCA_041738475.1 Treponematales bacterium | reverse complement strand
GGGCCTGGCGGACATCCTGGCCGGCCGGGCACCCGGGGCGGAGGAGGGGGAATGATTCGTCGGACGAGCGGGCCCGCATGGCCAGCCCTGATACTCCTGATGGCCGCGGGGGCGGCCCCGGGGTTTGCCCAGCCCCAGCCCTTCCGGAACCTGAGCTCCGAGGAGGCCGCCTCGGTCTCTTCCGGCAAGAGCGTCTTCCGCCGGCCCTCGGGATGGAAGGACCTGTCCGTGCCGGTCGCCGCGCCCTTCGCCAAGGACATCGAGGATACGGTGCGGAAGCTGGGAGCCAACTATATCGGCGAGGTGGTCCTGGTCCTGCCCAAGGCGGCCAACCCGGATCTCCTGACCGTCCTGGCCCGGAACCTGGCGGACGTGGAGAGCCACGTGGGCATCCCCTACTGGTCCCGGCGGTACGGGAAGAACTTCGACCTCTTCACCTGGGTGAAGGTCCTGGAGCGCAGCGGTACCGAGTCCGAAGGCGGGCTTGCCTCGGAGCAGTTCATGAAGCCCTTCGACCCCTACCGTGCCCGGTATTCCTGGAGTCTTAAAGGAGAGCGCCTGTCCTTCCTCTCGACCAACCTGAGCCACCTGTCCTACGACGGGCGAAAGGCCGTATCCCCCGGGGACATGGTCTGGCGCCTGGAGGCCTACGCCGAAGGCGACCGCTGGATCCTCTACGGGATCGGGGCGGTCAAGGCCTTCGACATGCTGGGGCTCCTGCGGGACCGGCTCTCGGAGTCCTTCATGGGACGGATCGAGGCGTTCTTCGGGTACATGTACGGGAAGGGCGTGGAACCATAGGGAAGACAGGATGGACAGGATGAGGGAAGGATGGGCAGGATGAGGGAAGGATCAGATCCATCCCGCGGGGACTGCCGTAGTTTCCCGGTCCAAGGGTAAGGAATCGCGGGCCAGGCAAAGGGCGGCCCCGGGACCCACGGGCAGATTCAAGTTTTTCAGGGCCCGGAAGGACCGGATCCAGTCCTTCTTCGGTCCGGCTCCCAGCTTGATTTCCACGGGGTACAGGGTTCCGTCCGCCTCGAAGACCAGGTCGATCTCTGTGCCATCCCGGTCCCGGTAATAATAGACGGGAGGCTCCCGCAGGGCATACCACCAGGATTTCAGGATCTCCGACACGCACCAGGTTTCGAAGATCCCCCCCCGGAGAGGTCCGGCGGCCAGGGTTTCCGGAGTGGAATAGCCGGCCAGGCGGGAACACAAGCCGGTATCCAGGAAATACAGCTTGGGGCTCTTGATCAGCCGGGAACTCCGGTTGGAATGCCAGGGCCGGAGAAGGTAGACAAGAGAACCGGCGACGAGGATGGATATCCACCGCTTGATCGTGGGTACGCTGACCGCGCAATCCCGAGCCATGTCCGAGAGGTTGAGGACGGTCCCTGTCCGGGCGGCGGCGACCCGGAGGAAGGTGAAGAAGGTTTCCAGGTCGCCCACCTGGGAGAGTTCCCGGAGATCCCGTTCCAGATAGGTCCGGACATAGGAATCGTAGTATAGCCCGGCGTCCATGGAAAGATCGGCCGCCAGGGCAGGGTAGGAGCCGCGGAAGACTCGTTCGAACAGGGTCGGCTCTTCCAGGATGGCCCCCGGAGTCCAGAAGCCCGGCGGAACCGGGAGGAAGGGGCCTCCGGAAGAGGTCCTGCCGTTGATTTCGCGGCCGGAAAGCCCGTTCAAGGTGACGATGGCCGCGCGGCCCGCCAGGCTCTCCGTCACCCCCCTCATGAGGCGGAACTGCTGGGATCCGGTCAGCCAGAACAGGCCCTTGGCGTCGGTGGAATCGCAGGCCATCTTGATCGAGGGCAGCAGTTCCGGAGCGTACTGGATCTCGTCGATGATGACGGGCGGAGAGTATTTCTGAAGGAAGAGAGCCGGGTCTTCCCGGGCCAGTCCGCGGACCGGGAGAGAATCCAGGGAGACGTAGTTCCTGCCCGGTTCCCGGATGTGCCGCAAGAGGGTAGTCTTGCCGGTCTGACGCGGACCGGTGAGCAAAAGTACCGGATACTGCCGGGAGACCCCCGGAAGGACCGTTTCCAGGGCACGGTGTATGTATCGGGACATGTATGCCTCCGGATTCAAGGTTCTGGCATATTTAATATTACATGTTAAAAATGTCGAAGTCCAGTGAAAAGGGTTTGAACAGGTACTGGGCGGATCGAGGCGTTCTTCGGATACATGTACGGGAAGGGCGTGGAACCATAGGGAAGACAGGATGGACAGGATGAGAAAAGATAAACAAGATGGGGGATTGATGATCCATATTTCTCTCCATCTTGTTCATCCTGTCCTATCTTGTAGACCTTGTTGGAAATTTCATTGAAACCCGGAGAGAAGATGCACACCCTAGCATTGATCGGCTGCGGCCGGATCAGCCACAAGCATGTCGAGGCGGCCGTGAAGAACGCGGACCGCGTAAAATTGACAGCCTGCTGCGACCCCCGGCTCGACCGGGCCGAGGACAAGGCCGCGGAGTACCGGAAGGCCTTCCCGGACGCCGAGGTCGCGGTCTACGCGGACTACCGTGAGATGCTCGAAAGGGAGCGGCCCGACCTCTGCGCAATAGCGACGGAGTCCGGCTACCATCCCCGGATCTCGACGGACTGCTCCGCGGCGGGAGTCCACGTGATCTGCGAGAAGCCCATGGCCCTGTCCACCTCGGACGCGGACGCCATGATCGGGGCGGCCCGCAAGGCCGGCCGCCTGCTCTCGGTCTGCTTCCAGAACCGCTTCAACGCCCCGGTGCGGAGGACCCGGGCGGCCCTGGAGGCCGGGCGCTTCGGCCGCATGCTCCACGGAATGGTCCAGGTCCGCTGGAACCGCAACGAGGCCTACTACGCCGAGGCCCCCTGGCGCGGCACCTGGGACCTGGACGGGGGCACCCTCATGAACCAGTGCACCCACGGGATCGACCTTCTGCAGTGGATGATGGGAGCGGACGCCGTCCGCGTCCAGGCTGCCACCCGCCGCTTCCTCCGTCCCATAGAGGCGGAAGATTTCGGGGCCGCGGTCGTGGAGTTCACCTCCGGGGCCGTGGGCATCGTCGAGGGCACCGCGGACGTCTACCCGACCAACCTGAACGAGACACTGTCCCTGTTCGGACAGAAGGGCAGCGTCGTGATCGGGGGACTCGCGGTCAACAAGATCGAGACCTGGCGCTTCGCGGACGCCGCCGCGGTCGGGGACCCGGAGGACAGGGTCGTGAACCCCGCGGAGAAGGACCCGCCCTCGGTGTACGGCTTCGGCCACTCGGCCCTCTACGCGGACGTACTGGATTCGATCGAATCCGGCCGGGAGCCCCTGGTCTCCGGGGAGAGGGGCCGCAAGGCCCTGGAAATCATCCTGGCCATCTACAAGAGCCAGAAGACCGGGCAGGCGGTGGACCTGCCCTGCGAGTTCTCCACGGTGGAAATGAAGGGCGTTTTCTGAGGAAGAAAGACAGGATGAACAGGATGGGAAAAGGATGGACAGGATGATCCACGAGGAGTTGACGGAACGGATCATCGCCGCGGCCTTCAACGTCCATATCGAGCTTGGATTCGGATTCCTCGAGTCGGTGTACAAGAACGCGTTATTGATTGAGTTGAGGAAATCATCGGTACCCGCTGTGGCGGAAGTACCCCTGGATGTGTTCTACCGGGGGGAACCTGTCGGGAAGTACTTTGCGGATGTCATCGTGGACGGAAAGATCATCCTGGAACTCAAATCGGTGGAGCATCTTTCGGTCCAACATGAAATCCAGTTGGTGAATTACCTGAAGGCGACCGGTATGGAAACCGGATTGTTGTTGAACTTCGGTACCGGCAAGGTAGAGATCAAACGCAAATTCCTTCATCCCGATCCTGTTCATCCTTCTTGAATCCTGTACATCCTGTCATGACTTTTAGGAGATTGATATGACCGTACCCTTCTACACCTCCACCCGCGAGTACGCCGCGCGGAAGGAAGAGTTCGACTCCGCCGTCCGCTCCGTGATGGAGCGCGGGGATTTCATCC
>JBGSPT010000195.1:0-2674 GCA_041738475.1 Treponematales bacterium | reverse complement strand
CCGGGCGAAGAGCCTGCGCAGTGCCCGGTCCCGGTCCCGTTCGTCGGCGAAGGAATACCGCCGCTCCCGCTCCCGGCCGCCCTCGATCCGCCAGGCGGAGGTCAGGACGGGGGATCCGTCCAGGGAGGGCTGGCGGTCGTGGAGGGTGTAATAGGAGAGCCGGCCGTTCCGGTCCTGGGCGAAGAGGGTGATGGTCATCCCCCTTCCTATCGGCGGAAACGGCATCCTTCCCCACACCGGGCCGCGAAAAACGGGAGGGCGCCCCGGCCGATATCTGTCCGGCGGGGCGCCCGTTTACCGCCTCCCGCGCGAGCGGGGGCGCATGCTTCAAAAGAAGCATCCATATGGAGCGTTCAGCTCCCCGGGAAACAAGGATTCCCGAATCGACCACATCGATCTATCGAACGTCCCTTGCGCGCCGATCCCGGAGGATCGGCGGGTAGACGACCGGGGGAGTATCCATGAAGGCCTCCTTAGGTCCGGAATCTATGAGAATCGCCTCTCCGGGCGGTCGGCCCGGGCGATATCCAAGAATCCTTACCTATAGGGTACTGCATTTTCTCGAAAAAGCAAGGTTGCGGTACCGCGGGAACTCCGTATTCGGTATATTGAGAATAGAGAAATTTGTTTGACAAACGGGTTTATCAGCGTTATAGTCTATCTTTGATTAAACTTTGCATTGGTATGAAAATAGTGGAAAACGTTGTGGTATTCCGCATTGTTTTCCCGGGTATATGCAGGAGCGGATCGTTTGAATAAACGGGATTTTCCTCGCGTCCACTTCTATGACCAGGATTTCGTCGACGTGTACGACAGATCCTGGGCATGGATCGCGGACTATTGGACTTCCGGAGACTCTTCCCGGGGGTTCCCGAAGGATAAATTTTTCCAGGCCCCCGAGGACAAGCTGATCCGGCAGATGGACCAGGTTTTCTCCTCCTTCTTCCTGGTCTACTCCAACCGTATCTTCCCGGCTTCCAACGGCCTGGACACCCTCTACGCCCTGCAGGACTCCGAGGGGGCCATCCGTTCGGCCTACGACATCTCCACCGGGAAGCCCGTGGTCACCAAGGAAAACCCCGAGGGCCTTGGCCTGCCCCTCTTCGCCTGGGCGGAGTACAACCTCTACCACAAGACCGGCAACAAGAAGCGCATCAAGGAGGTCATGCCCGCCCTCCAGAAGCACTTCGCCTGGGTCGAGCGCACCTTCAAGCGGCCCAACGGACTGTATGCCGTGCCGGTCTCCGCCACGGGCATGGAGAACTCTCCCCGCCTCTCCGCGGTTTACTTCGCGGACTTCAACGCGGCCATGGCGGCCAACGCCCTCTATATGAGCGCCATGGGGGACATCCTCAACGACAAGGACATCGGCTTCCAGTACAAGCGCGCCTATTTCTCCCTGAAGACCCGCATCAACTCCATGATGTGGGACGCCGAGGACTCCTTCTACTACGATTTGGACGAGGGGGAGCGGCAGGTCAAGGTGAAGACCCTGGGCGGGTACTGGCCCCTCCTGGCGGAGATCCCCAACGAGGACCGGGCGGAGCGCCTCATCGCCCACCTTCTGGACCCGGGGCTCTTCGGCACCGAGCATCCCTTCCCGACCCTGTCCGCGGACAGCCCGGACTACGACAAGCGCGGCATGGGGTTCCGGGGTTCCGTGCTCCCGCCCTTCACATTCATGGTCATCAAGGGCCTGGAGAAGTACAACCACTGGGAGCTTGCCCGGGAATGCTCCATCCGGCACCTGTACTACATCCTGGACTCCATGCACGCCGCCTCGGAGAAGGAGCGGGACCACCGGCCCATCGTATGGGAGGCCTACCAGCCCCAGAACGAGGGCAAGGCCGTGTGGCCCGACAAGCCGGGCTGGCCCAGGCAGCAGCACCTGGCCTACGCGGGGCTCTCCACCATCGCCCTGATGATCGAAAACATCGTGGGCCTCTCGATCTCCCTGCCCCGGAAGACCGTGGACTGGATCATCCCGAACCTGGAGATCATGGGCATCGAGAACATGTCCCTAAAGCGGAACATGGTCACCATCCTGTCCAACAAGAGCGGCCGGGGCTGGGAGATCCACATGGAGAGCGAGAAGCTCTATTACTTCACCATCAACGTCCTGGGGAAGAAGAAGAAGACCCTGCCCATACCCTCGGGAAAGTGCTCCATGCTGATCGACAAACTATAGCGCGAAGCCGATGCACGTCGGCTTCGCGACGGTCAGTCGGCGGCCTTGACGACCACCGAGCCCATCACCACGAGCCCCGAGACCTCCAGCCAGCGGCGGGCGCCCCGGACGTTCTGGTCCACGTCCCTGCGGGCGACGGCCTCCCCCATGAAGGGCATGGTGGTGAGGCGGACGGGGAGCTCCCGGGGCACCACGATGACCGTCTCCCCCATGAGGGTGAAGGCCTCGATGCGCACAGGGCCGCTCTCGGGAAGGTCCGCGTCCCGGAGGTCCAGCCGGGTGCTTCCCATCAGGGTGAAGGAGTTCACCCGGTCCGAGTCCAGCCAGTTCCCGGTCATCCGGCGGTCTCCCATCACGCAGGCCACCGAGACGGCGCCGTCTGCGGGGCCGTAGGCCGGGTAGGCGGGAGAATGGGGGTGTACAGGGGCGGAGTGGCGCCGCGGGGAAAAGGGCTCATCCGGCGCGCGGCCTGCGGAGGGGCGGGGG
>JBGSPT010000192.1:0-1609 GCA_041738475.1 Treponematales bacterium | reverse complement strand
CGTCCTGGGGATCGTCGCCCTGGACAGCGGGGACGGAGGGGTCGGCGCCCTGGCCCTGACGATCGGATGCGGCCTGTACGCCGGGGCGGTCGGCCCCGTGCTGTTCGGGGGACTCAGGATCCTGAAGCCCAACGAGGCCCTGGTTCTGACCCTCTTCGGGAAATACCACGGCACCCTGCGGGGACCGGGGTTCTTCTTCGTGAACCCCTTCGCCGCCGCGGCGAATCCTCCGGAGTCCGAACCAGCCACCGGGGCGGTGTCCGGGGAGGGTAAACAGCCCGTAAAGACTGGGAGCGCCGCCGCCCCGGCCTGGGGCGCCCGGAAACCGGCCCGCCGGCTATCCCTCAAGGCCATGACCCTGAGCAACGACAAGCAGAAGGTCAACGACGCCCTGGGGAATCCCGTAATCATCGGGATCGTGGTGGTCTGGAAGGTGGTGAACACCGCCAAGGCGGTGTTCAGCGTGGACAACTATGTCGAGTACCTCTCAATCCAGTGCGACTCCGCCCTGCGCAACATCGTCCGCCTCTATCCCTACGACGCCTCCGAGGAGGAAGGGGAGAAGTCCCTGCGGGGGTCCAGCCAGGAGATCGCGGAGCGCCTCAAGGAGGAGATCCAGCGGAAGGTCGAGATGGCGGGCCTCGAGATCCTGGAAGCCCGGATCACCCACCTGTCCTACGCTCCGGAGATCGCGGCGGCCATGCTCCAGCGCCAGCAGGCCACGGCCATCATCGCCGCCCGGCAGATGATCGTGGAAGGGGCGGTCGGCATGGTGGAGATGGCCTTGGAGAAACTTTCGGACAAGAAGATCGTGGACCTGGACGAGGAACGTAAGGCCGCCATGGTCAGCAACCTCCTGGTGGTCCTTTGCGGCAGCAAGGACGCCCAGCCCGTGGTAAACTCGGGTTCCATCTACTGAGAGAACTCCGGGGGGGGCGGCATGGAAGGAACGGACAAGGAAGGCGGAAGGAAGCAGATCCTCCTCCGGCTCTCCCCGAGCCTATGGAAGGAGCTGGCGGCCTGGGCCGAGGACGACTTCCGCTCCCTCAACGGGCAGATCGAGTACCTCCTGACCGAGTGTGTCCGTCAAAGAAAGAAAAAATGAGTTCGCGAGGGGGGCGGCCGCCGGAACGGGGCCGTCCCCCTGCCGGTTCTTGCGTTTCCGACCGGAGGGCGTACAATGGAGGCATCCCGATCCGACCGAGGAGCCCCCATGGCGCTCAAACATATCGGCTACCGAGCCTTCCAGTCCGTCCTGCGCCTGACTTCCTACTTCATGTCCTTCCGTCCCCCGGAGCTCCTGGAAGGCCCCGGCAGCGTGAAGCGCCTTCCGGCACTGATCAAGGAAAAGGGTTTTTCCAAGATCCTGGTGGTCACCGACAAGGGCCTCCGGGCCTCTGGCCTCCCGGAGGGCCTTCTGGCCGGGCTGGACGGGGCGGGGATCGGCCGGGTCGTGTACGACGGGGTCCAGCCGAACCCCACGATCGGCAATATCGAGGAAGCTCTGTCCCTCTATGTACGGGAAGGCTGCGACGCGATCGTCGCCTTCGGGGGCGGGTCCCCGATGGACTGCGCCAAGGCCTGCGCGGCCCGGGCCGCGAACCCCCGC
>JBGSPT010000179.1:0-1805 GCA_041738475.1 Treponematales bacterium | reverse complement strand
GATCCCCGGCGGCCGTCAGGAAGGACCCCAGGCGCAGAAGGCCCTGGGCCGCGATGGCCGCGGCGGAGGAGTCCACGGGCTCGACCGGATTCTCCGGGTCCGCGGGCCTGTCCAGGCCGCCCGGGATCTCCCGGATGCGAGGCCCCCCGGTGTCCCAGTAGGGGATGCCGTCGGGGGGGGTGTTCCCGATGTAGAAGTCGCAGACCGCCCGGGCGGTTTTCTGGAACCGCGCCCGTACCGAGGCCGCGTCCGGGAAGTACGGCAGGCCGCAGTCCGCGACCTCAGGATCCGCCAGGCCCGTCGCGAACTCGAGCTCCTCCGCGTAGCCTAGCATTATCCAGGCCAGGCCCCGGGTCCAGGTGGTGTAGGGGGAGTAGCCCTGCTGGCTGGAAGGACAGCGGTAGCTCCCGTTGACGGTGTTGAACACCGACTCGTGGGCGACCCGGCCGCGGAGATCCCAGCGGTCGCGGCCCTCGCCGAAATAGACGTTGTACCGGGCCGTGGTCTCCGCGTGGGCCAGGAGCCGGCCCAATAGGTTCGCCTTGGCGTCCTGCTCTCCCAGGAGGACGTGGCCCAGGCGGTGGCCCAGGGCCAGGCTCCGCAGGGAGCGGATGGTATCCGCGAAAAGGCTGTGGGGACCGTTGAAGGAGCGGATGAAGCCCAGGCCCTCGGGAAGGGCCGTCCATCGGGCCGCCTGTACGGCGCCGGAGGCCTTCAGGGCCAGGGCGTAGTATCGCCGTTCCCAGCTCTCCGCCGCGAGGATGCCTTCATGGGCCTGACGGAGCAGGGTGCCGTAGGTGCTGACGTTGTTGAAGCCGTGGTCGTGGACCCCCGTGTGGGTCAGGTGGGGCGCCATGTACCGGAGGGTCATGGACCGCCCGTACTCCAGGTGCCAGGGATCCCCGATCGCCTCGTGGACCAGGAGGGGCATCCCGAACTGGAAGCCCTGGGTCCACTCGGTCCAGCCCCGGGCGGTGTAGCGTCCCTCGTCGGTGAACACCGGCGCCCCGGATCCCGGCTGCCATCGGGCGGCAAGCCGGCGGATCTTGGCGTCCGCGGCCGAAAAGGCCCGGCCGCATCGCCCCGCCAGATCGGCGGGGCTCGGCGCGTTCGCGGTATCGATCATCCTCGTGCCTCCGTTCCGCGGCCCGTCAGAGCCGCGAGACGTGGAACCCGCCGTCCACGTCGAAAATCCCGCCCGTGGAGAATGGGAAGGCCCCTTCCAGGAGGGCTCGCACGGCCTTCCCCGTGTCCTCGGGGGTGCCCCAACGTCCCTGGGGCACCAGGCCCTGGGACAGAAGGGCGTCGTACTTTTCCTTCACCCCGCTGGTCATGTCGGTCAGCATGATGCCCGGGCGAACCTCGTAGACCGGGATACCATCCGGAGCGAGGCGGGCCGCCCAGAGTTTGGCGGCCATGGACAGGGCCGCCTTGGACATGCAGTAGTCCCCCCGGCTCGTGGAGGCGGTCACCGCGGAGATGGAGGTGACGAAAACCACCTTCCGACCGCCGGAAAGGGGTGTGTCCCGGGGCCCCGCCAGCCAGCGTCGGGCCACCTCCCGGGTCAGGAAGTAAGGCCCCCGGACGTTGGTGGCCATCAGCTCGTCGAAGGACTCCTCGGATGCCTCCAGGATGTCCGCCCGGACCCGGGGGGCGATGCCGGCGTTGTTCACCAGGGCGTCCAGGGTGCCGAACTCCGCGAATACCTCCTCCGCCAGAGCGTCCCGGGCCGCGGGATCGGACAAGTCCGCGCGGAAGGCCCGGAAGCGGGGCGCCGAGGCCGCGAGGCCCGGGGCGGGCGGGGA